>JACRML010000067.1 GCA_016214995.1 Deltaproteobacteria bacterium | reverse complement strand
TCTACCAGACAACCTTGATTTTAACCAACACTTACGGATAACGCCCTGATGACTGACGAGAGGCACTGAATTATAAACAAAAGCCAAAAGACGATTCGCAGACCGAAGACATCATCTGCTCAAAAAGTGTCCTGTGCCTCTCGTTCATGTCCATCTGGTTGTTATATTTTCTTGTACTTAAATATTATCGCACCTTGCTTGCATCTATCAACACAAGTTCCGCAGAGAATGCATTCTGCATTTTCCATATAGCTCTGATTAACCATATCTTCAACCGGAAGACTCATTGGGCAGTTTTCAGTGCAGGTATGACAGTGTTTGCAAACTCCATGATTAGACTTCAGATGCAGTGACGCCCACGGTAAATAATGGCTGAACCTCCTGCCAAGAATCATAAATGGAGCCATCCAACATAAATGATGGCAGAATGATCGTCTTCCAAAAATGAAAGCCGGCAATACAATAAGAATAATCAGAACAATGAAATAGGATATAAGAGCGTTAATATTTCCAATAGACAACCCATAAGTTGTCTGATAAAGAAAATCTATTTTATGGTAACCTCCTGCTCTAAATGCCACTAAAGCAATAGAGGCAATCCATGGAATCCAAATAAGCCACTTAATATAATTACCTTTTGTCACCTTCATATCCCTTGCCATAAATATAACTTCCTGACATCCAGCTCCCGGACATGCCCAGCCGCAATATGCACGTCCTAATGTGAGGGAACTGATAAACATAAGAAGAAACATTATGAAACTCCCATTTACAATGCCTTCAGAACTTGCTTGAATAATGAGCACAGGAGAGAAGTAATAGAATATTGCGGGGAATAGAAAGAACGACGATACAATTAAACCCTTTCGTATTTTCTGTCTCGTTTTCATAGTACGCTAAATAGTATCTGTAAAATATAACGCCCTGATGACTGACGAGTGCCACTTGAAGACATGAGAAAGGATAAAGACGATTTGCAGATTGGAAACATCGTCACCCCGAACAGCGTCCTGTGGCACTCGTTCACGTCCATCTGGTTGTTATATGTTCTTGCCATATACCATCTGATACTCTTGATGAATATCTGCGTCGTTTTCTTTGTCTTTAGTTTTCTTCGGGGAGGTAATGTCTGTGAGG
>JACRML010000015.1 GCA_016214995.1 Deltaproteobacteria bacterium | reverse complement strand
TTCTGATGATAGGCATACAGGATTCGGAATCAAAGTTTAAAAAATTTATTGAAAAGAAACAGTTCCCTTTCCATGCCAGTTTTGATAAGGCTGATAAAATAGCGAGCCTCTACGGCGTCAATGCCCCGCCTACAACATTTTTTATAGACAAGGATGGCAAGATAGCCAGGGCATTCTACGGCAAGCTTGTTGAAATAGATAAGCTGTCGGCATGGGTTGAGGAGATAGCGGAATAAAAAAATCAAAATTATGGAATCAGGAAATAGGAATTAGGAAATAGTTTTTCTCTTTCCTCTTTTCTCATTTCTTTTTCCTGCCTATTGGGGATGCTATGGAACCCGGCCATCATCACGAAATAGTAAATTTGATTTCAAATGTTGGTTTTTCTGAGGCATTTCTCGGTGCATTTTCCTCCTTCTTTTCTATCTGGCAGTTCTGCATAGCCCAGATAAGCCCGTTTTTCATGGTATTTCTCATCGGTGTATACTTGATTAAAGAGGTCGGCGCTCTTAAGAAACTCACAACACACCTTTTTATCACATCTTTCGGATATTTAATAGGGTTTAGCATTATCTTCGCCTTACTTGGTGCATCAGGGACTGGCATATCCGGATATCTGCTATATAATATAAAAAGTTTCAGAATATTGTCAGGCATTTTTATCTTGCTGACAGCTATATTAATGATTGCTATAGCTTTTGTAAGAAATATTGCACAAACATTGCCTGGCTCTATCTTTTGGATTCTTGCGCCATTTATGGGTGCTTCATTTGCATTTATCTATTCCCCATGCATTCCGCCTACTCTCTCTCAACTCTTAAATTATGCCAGTGTGCCTGAAAATGCAGTCAAGGGATTACTGCTTCTTATAATATATGGTATTGGTTTGAGTACTGCGTTTATTTCTGTTGGCGTTCCCCTTGCAATAGCTGTTGGGTGGCAGACACAAAGGATTCGGAGGCATGGTCTTGTCATTTTTGGATGCGCCTTTTTCTTGATGGCGATGGGAATAATGGTCATTACAGGCTTGATGGTTTATTACAAGGCGTTTCTTCTTAGTTTTTTTGTTGAGTGAAGGTTAATTTTTTTCTTGACATTTAATTTTTACCATTCTATATTCTACCCAATCTGTAATTAAATACTCTTTTCTAATCATAATAATCTTTTATTGAGGGAGGTGAAAAAGGCAAATGTTCGTTTCTTTTGATTTCGGAGTTTTAAATTCTAAAATAAAAATAACTAAGGAGGTGAAAAAAATGAAAGCAGCAAGAAGATTGAGTTTTGTTTTTGCAGTAATTGCGTTTTTTGCATGGCTCGTCCTGCCGGGAATGGTTACGGCAGCAGAGAGAGACTGGCACGTTACGGAGGCAAGTCCGAACGACGCCCCTCTGCAGGATCCGATGTTGATGTACAATGCAGGCGGAACAGACGGTTCAGTCGCAGTGTTCGGTATTCCAAGCATGAGGACATACAGGCATATCCTGGTAGGTGTTGACCTGCATGAGCCGGTGTTTAGCGCGCCGAATAACGAAGGCACCAAGAACCTGATACCGGACGGTAAATATCTGTATGTAAATGACAAGGCAGCCAATACCATCGGTGTTATCAACCTGCAGTTAGGTTCTCTGGAAAGGCTTATTTCGTTGCCTTTCCCATTTGGCATCCACCACATAACACTTGGACCGGATGGTAAGACCCTATATGCATCGGGTGAATTGACCGGCAAGATGGCAAAGGTTGATATTGCCACAGGCAAGACCCAGGTTATTGATTGGGGTCCTGCGCCAAGCGCGCCTGACTATCTTGATATCAACAAGAAGGCAGGCAATCCTAACAAGAAGCAGTATCTTTTTTCAGGCAATTATTATCATTCCACAGTCGGTGTGTTTGAGCTGAACCCCTTTAAGCTTGTAAAGGAGATTCCTGTTGGAAAGAACCCGCATGGAACAGATGCCGAGCCAAAGGGCAGGTATATCCAGGTGGCAGACAAACTTTCCGCTACCCTTACCTTTATTGATGTTGACAAGCTGGCTGTTAAGAAGGTAGTACCGGCAGGCGCAGGTCCGCTCCACAACGTATTTGATAACAAAGGCCATGCCTATACAAGCTGCTTTGTTGCAGACGCTATTGTAAAGACGGATCTGGAGAAACTTGAAGTTGTTGATGAATATCCGGTCCATTACAGGATAGGGCACATTGCAGTAAGCACTGATGATAATTATGTATTTGCTTTGAACAAGTTCTCCACAGGCTTGTTCAGCCCGACAGGCATCAGGTGGCCGGTTAACCACGAGATGATTGATGCGAACGAGAAGAGCCCCACATACGGCAAGAGCCTCAAGATTATCCCAGTTGACGGCGAGCCGCATAATGCCAAGGTCATTTTTGCAAACCTTGTAAAAGACTGGACAATGGGCCAGGGAGAGAAGGGGGGGCTTATAGGAGGGTCAACGCCTGAGATAAGACCGATGCATGTCGGCGGTTCAAAGATTGCCTATCTTCCTCTGGATACACAGAAACCCGGTATAGTTCAGAAGGGCGATGTGAAAGAGATACATGTAAAGGCATTCAGCTATGGCTATGTCCCGAGGCAGATAAGGGTGAACAAAGGCGATAAAGTAAGGATTATTGTAACCAACATTGACAAGGCGTCAGGTATCACAAAAAACCCTGATGTTATCATGGGCTTTACCATATACGGGCCATATGCAACAAGGACTATGCTGCATATCCCAAGAGGCGTATCACTTATGACAGAATTTGTAGCAGACTATGCAGGCGAGTATGAAATATACTGCGAAACATTCTGCGGTCCGCTCCATCTTGAGATGAGGGCAGCATTCTTTGTTGATGGTCCGAAAGGACAGTCAAATCTTGCCACAGGCGATTATGATGAGGCTGC
>JACRML010000004.1 GCA_016214995.1 Deltaproteobacteria bacterium | reverse complement strand
TTGTATCAACAGGGTATGGAATATCTATAACCCTAAAAAGCCTTCCAAAGCTGCGTTCCATGCAGACAAAATTTATCTTCTTTTCGTCAAAGCACTCATACTTAAGGCCTCGTATGGTAAGGGTGCTGCGCAATATGGAAACATCTACCTCGTCCTGTCTTACACCCGGCAGTTCAATTTCTATTATTATGCTGTCAGGTGTTGAAAACATATCAACAACAGGGGTGTGGTTTATGGCAACATTATTGTGTAAAATAACTTTTTCTGCCTCTTCATATAGATATTGAAAAATCATGCTGCTATCTTTAGAAATAGGCTGACATGCTGTCTCTTTTTTTGGTATCTTTGCCACCTGTCGTTTAACTCCAATGAAAAATGAAAAGTGCAAATTTTAAATTTTAAATTTTCATTTTTCAATTTGCACTTTTTTAGAGCTTAAGTCCCTTCAAAAATCTTCCAAATTCTTTTTTAATACTTTGGTTTTTTAATGCAAAACATACATTGGCTTTTAGAAAACCTAGTTTATCACCAGCGTCATACCTGTCTCCTTCAAACTCATATGCATATATAGGCTGCCTTTTGGAAAGCAATCTAAGCCCGTCAGTAAGCTGGATCTCACCACCCTTGCCGGGTTTGGTCTCTTCCAGGGCGTTAAATATCTCACTGGTAAGGATATATCTGCCTATAATTGCCAAATTAGAAGGTGCGACTTTAGGGTGAGGTTTTTCTACCATATCAGTAACCTTATAAACCCTTGGCTCTATCTTTTCCGCCTCTATGATACCGTAGTGATGCACTTCTTTCATTGGAACACGTTGAACCGCTAATATGGTAGAGGGGTATTTATTAAAGACTCTAAGCATCTGTTTCATAACCGGAGTTTTTGCGTCTATCACATCATCACTAAGAAAAACAGCAAACGGCTCTGCGCCAACAAGATTCTTTGCGCAATGAATAGCGTGACCTAAACCCAATGGCTTTTTCTGCCGCGTATATGAAAAATGTATCAGATTTGATACCTCCTCAACCATCCTTAATATATCTGCTTTGTTCTTTTCCTTTAATAGTATCTCCAATTCAAAAGATACATCAAAATGGTCTTCAATAGCGGTCTTGCCCATCCCAGTTACTATGATTACCTCTTCAAGCCCTGACTTCTTAGCCTCTTCCACTGAATATTGGATTAAAGGTTTGTCTATAAGAGGAAGCATCTCCTTTGGGATCGCCTTGGTAGCAGGTAGAAATCTGGTTCCAAAACCGGCAGCAGGAAATACAGCCTTACGTATTTTCATACTCCAACTCGGCTCCATTAAATGAATTAGCGCCAAAATAATATGCCTTTTTTTTGAATAAGTCAATACATACATTAGACCATACATACATTAGACCATAAAATAGACATTGATTTTTTGGGAAAGATTAGATGTGCCGGCTATTCATGCCCAAAAATAGACTTTGATTTTTGTTGAAACCGCCCCCGATTGATTCTATCGGGGGTTACCAGACGAGGCAGTAGACAATTTTTTACGACGAGCCGTATGTTCACCGATACAATGAGAAGCAAAAATTGGCCGATAACAAAGTATGCCTGTCCCCGAGTGTCTCTATCGGGGAACAGTCAAATCGGCTGGCTCCACTTGCTGCTAAGCAATTGCAAGTGGAAGATGTAAAATAGCAGGGGGAAGTTCAATCACTATTTTACGGTTCAGGGTGCGCTATTGCCAAGTTCTAAAGCGTGTGATACATTTTCAAAAATTACCTAATTAGTTGCCACTGAAAAGTAAGCGTCAACTGATTATAATCTGTATAATCAAGTTCATGATGAATTTTTCATCATAAGCTAATTCACAGGAAGGAATAATGAAAATTCAATTTATCGGCGGTGTAAGGTCTGTAACAGGCAGTTCCTATTTAATTACAACAGACACTGCCAAAATCTTAATTGACTGCGGCATGTTTCAGGGCAGAGATGACGGAGAAAAAAGAAATTTTCAACCGTTTCCTTTTAATCCTTCTGACATGCATACAGTCCTTTTAACCCACTCCCACATAGACCATTCCGGCCTTATACCAAAACTTGTAAAGCAAGGCTTTAAAGGAAAAATCATTACAACAAAGGCAACGGCTGACCTGTGCGGCATAATGCTCCTTGATTCTGCACATATTCAGGAGAAAGATGCTGAATGGGCGACAAAGAGGAGACAGCGGGGCGGCAAAGGGCCGGTAAAGCCATTATATACCATCGCTGAGGCAGCGGAGTCATTGACTCATCTGCACGGCGCAGACTGTGATG
The DNA here is from genome assembly GCA_016214995.1 of Deltaproteobacteria bacterium. Classification (GTDB taxonomy): domain Bacteria; phylum Desulfobacterota; class GWC2-55-46; order UBA9637; family UBA9637; genus JACRNJ01. The sequence goes on along the minus strand of JACRML010000004.1, from coordinate 7,135 downwards.
TTGTGCAAGAAGTTTGCCCGAATATAGAGGCACGGTTCAGGGATGCGGGCCACATACTTGGCTCTGCAATATTAGAGCTGTGGATTAAAGAAAAAGGAGGAAAGGTAAAAATTGTATTTTCAGGAGACCTGGGGCATAAGGGCGCCCCTATTGTGAGAGACCCGACTTATATAGATGAGGCTGATTATGTGCTGATAGAATCCACCTATGGCAACCGTCAGCACAAAGGAATTAAGGAGACTATTGACGAATTTGCAGAGGCAGTAATGGAAACTATAAAGAGGGGCGGCAATGCTATTATTCCCTCTTTTGCAGTTGGCAGGACACAGGATATTCTTTATATCATAAACCAGGTTGCCAGAGAGGGAAGGTTCAACCATCCGCATGTATTCATAGACAGCCCCCTGGCAACCAATGCAACAAAGATATTTTTAAAACACCCCGAATGCTTTGATAAGGAGACGCTGGAACTTATTTCAAAAGGTGAATTTCCAAAAGGTTCAGCTATCCTTCGATTCACAGAAACGGCTGAAGAGTCCATGGAGATAAATAAGATAAGAAGCGGCGCAATAATCATTGCGGCAAGCGGCATGTGCGAGGCAGGCAGAATACGGCACCACTTAAAGCACAACGTCTGGCGCAATGAGTGCAGCATTATCTTTGTCGGCTTCCAGGCCCAGGGGACTATGGGAAGACAGATTATAGACGGCGCAAAAACCATAAAACTCTTCGGCGAAGAAATCGCAGTTAAGGCAAAGGTTTATACCATCGGCGGGCTCTCTGCCCATGCAGACAGGGCAGAGCTTATGGGTTGGTTGTCGCATTTCAAAACAAGGCCAAAAAGGATATTCGTTGTTCACGGCGAAGAAGAGACCTCCCTTGAATTTGCAAAGGCAGTGCATGAAAAGTTTTTAGTTGATACTTATGTGCCGAGGGTGCTTGAAGAGGTGAAGCTGTAAATATGTTATCTCAAAAATAGACTTTGATTTTTGGGGAAACCGGTAAGTTGGCTGCCAGACGAGGCGGCGGATAATTTTTGCAACGAGCCGCATATTCACCGATACGGTGAGGAGCAAAAATTGTCCGAGAACAAAGTATGCCTGTCCCCGAGTGTCTCTATCGGGGAACAGCCAAATCGGCTGGCTCCACTTGCTGCAAAGCAATTGCAAGTGGAAGATGTGAAATAGCGAGGTTTTCAATCGCTATTTTACGGTAACTATTGTTTCTATTAGTTGATTATGTTAAAAGAAGATGACATGGATATCTTTAAACACTTAAACCCCCAACAAACCGACGCCGTAGGAAAGACTGACGGCCCTATTCTCATCCTTGCAGGTGCAGGGAGCGGAAAGACGCGCGTCCTGACCTGCAGGATTGCCTATTTGATACTGAAAAAAGGCATATCCCCTTACAATATTCTTGCAGTCACCTTTACCAACAGGGCTTCAGGAGAGATGAATGAGCGGCTTGAAAAGATTTTGGGGCCTAAAGCAAAAGACTTATTGCTTGGCACATTTCACAGCACTGGTTTGCGCATCCTGCGGAAGGATGGTTATCACATCGGCATTGACCCGAATTTTATTGTGTATGATGACGATGACCAGCTTTCACTTGTAAAACTATGTATGTCTGAACTGAATATAAATGAAAAGGCATTCAGCCCCAGGGCTATCCTCTCTCATATCAATCAGGCAAAGAATGAGGTTCTTTCTGCAAATGATTATGCAATGGATGCAAAGGATTTCTTTAGGGAAAGGGTTGCCGCAGTCTACAAGCTTTATCAGAAAAAATTAAAGCAGAACAAGACGCTGGATTTTGGCGATTTAATCTGCGAACCAATAAAGCTCTTTAGAGAGGCGCCTCAGGTTTTGGAGAAATATCAGAAAAGGTTCAGATATATCCTTGTGGATGAATATCAGGATACAAACCGCGCCCAGTATATCCTGATAAATCTTTTGGCATCAATGCACAAAAATCTTTGCGTTGTCGGCGATGAAGACCAGTCCATCTACGGCTGGAGAGGCGCAGATATACGTAATATCCTTGAGTTTGAGAAAGATTATCCTGATGTGGAAATCATACGGCTTGAACAAAACTACCGCTCAACAAAGAATATTCTTTCTGCAGCCAACTCTGTTGTAGAAAAAAACATAAAGAGGATTGGCAAGACCCTATGGACTGAAAATTTAGATGGAGAACTGGTTTACTATCAGATGGCAAGGGATGAGCACCATGAGGCAAGCCTTGTGTATAATAAGATAGAGGAAATGATAAAAAGAGAAAGCAAAGGGTCAGAGGGCCAGGAAGACCTGCCCTCGAATGTTTCTATCGGGGGAAGATTATCATACAAGGATTTTGCAATCTTTTACCGCACCAATGCCCAATCAAGAATATTCGAAGAACATTTTATAAGGAGCGGACTGCCGTATAATATCGTCGGCGGTTTGAGGTTTTATGAGAGAAAGGAAATAAAGGATGCCATCGCCTATCTAAAGGTTGTTGTAAATCCGAGCGATTCATTAAGCCTTATGCGCATAATAAACACGCCTCCGCGCGGCATTGGGAAGACAACCGTTGACAGGGCAGCTGTTTTCGGGGCAGAGCAGGGTATCCCTCTTTTTGAAGCCTTCAAACTGGCCTTTGAAAAAGGTATTCTGCCGCCGCATAAAGGGCATGGTTTTATAACTATGATTCAAAGATTTAATGCGTCTCTACTCCCAACTCCTGACTCCCAACTCCGAACTCTTAATATTCATGAACTTGCAAAAAGGTTATTGGAGGAGAGCGGATATATAAAAATGTGGGAAGATGAACACACAGAAGAGGCCGAGGCAAGAATAGAAAACCTGCACGAACTCATATCAGCAATAATGGATTTTGAAAAAAGCAGGGGGGTTATCAGTCTTGCTGATTTTCTTGACCACGTAGCGCTTATCAGCGATATAGATACTTACGAAGATGAGTACAACAGGGTTACGCTTATGACACTTCATTCAGCAAAAGGTTTGGAGTTTCCTGTTGTATTTATGGTCGGCATGGAAGAAGGGCTTTTTCCGCATTCACGGTCTGTCAATGGGGACAGCGAAGATGCACTTGAGGAAGAAAGGCGGCTTTGTTATGTGGGTATGACAAGGGCAATGAAAAAACTTTTTCTCTTTGGGGCAAGAGAGAGGACTATCTATGGGGAATCCAGATTTCAGGGACAGTCAAGGTTTATAGACGAGATAGATGCGAATTATCTGGAGATAATAACTCCAGATAGTAGCCAAAAGTCAGGAGTCTGGAGTCAGGAGGAATACAATCGTCCTGTATCCCCCTTTGCAAGAGTGGGAATTAAAGAGAGGGGTGAAGAGCCAAGGATAGTTTACGATGAAATGCCGGAAAACGACCCTTGGAAAATAGGCATGAGGATAAAACATCCAAGCTTCGGCATCGGGATTATAAAGGCAAAAGAAGGTATTGGCGAGGATGCAAAACTTACAATTATGTTTCAAAGTATGGGACCGAAAAAATTGATAGCCAAGTATGTGTCTCTGCCAGAGGCATGATTTAGAAGGATGTGGTATAAGTATAAAAATGAACCAAAAATCCAAAAGATTCCCTGACAGGCTTAAAAAGCTTCATAGACTGCTTTCTATCCTGCGTATATTTGACAACCGCAAACAATGCACGTCAGAAACACTTGCCGCCAAATTCAATACTACCAAACGCAATATCTTCAGAGATATAAATGACCTTAATTCAGCAGGCTTTGCCATTACCTTTGACAAAGAACAAAATACATACACCTTTGCAGACCCGGAGTTCACCCTTCGCGACCTTGACCTCACTGACAACGAATTGATGGCATTGCTTCTTGGCAAACAAATATCTCACAGCATTGGCAGGCCGTTTGAAAACGCATTTACATCACTTTTAAAAAAGGCCAGTAAGGATACAGGCGACAAGACAAAAGGCAGGATAAAAAGGCTGGAAGAAAAGCAGAAGTTCTGGGTTGACATAGACCCGATGGATGGATTTGAAAATATTGAAAAGCAGTATAATGCAATCACAGAGGCAATGGATAAAAACCTGGAGATTGAGATAGGTTATCAGGGAATGTATGAGCGAAAAGAGACAAAGAGGCAGATTGCGCCGTATGGCTTATTCTTCCACAGCGGCATGTGGTATGTGATTGGGTATTGCAACCTGCGAAATGAAATACGGGAATTTGCCCTTGATTGCATAAAGGATATTGGAATAACCAACAGGCATTACACAATACCGCAGGACTTCAATATGGATGATTATTTTAAATCCGGCTGGCATATTATGCGGTATGGCGAGCCTGTAGAGGTTGTTTTAAGATTTTCAAAAAACATTGCCCGATGGATAAAACGGCGCAAATGGCATCCGACTCAGAAAATAGAAGAGCAAAAAGACGGCTCAATTATCTTCAAGGTAAAACTTGAAGGCACAAAGGAAATCAAGTGGTGGACATATCACTGGGCGCCAAAAGGTGACTGTTACCATTGATGAAGGTATTGTCAGAGAGATTGACAGGCTGTCTAAAGAGATGAATGAAACCCGCAGCCATCTGGTTGAAGAGGCTCTAAAGGCATGGAGACGGGGGCAGGTGGAACAGGCGCTTATTGACGGTTACCGCGCTATGACAAAAGAAGACGCAGAAACCGCAGAGCAAAACTTTGCGGCAGGGAAGGAGGCTATAATAAAATGACTGTCTGCAAGCGCGGCGAGATATGGCTGGTCAACTTTAATCCCGGCAGGGGAAGCGAACAAAAAGGCATACGCCCCGCATTGATTATCCAGAACGATACAGGCAATCAATACGCCTCAACCACAATCATTGCGGAAGGCTTATCAAAAAATTAGGGCAATTAGGGACAGACAAAATGCACGAGATTGATGAAGCAATCAAGATAAGTCTGGAAGTAGTGTAGCATCCTGCAAAACCCCTCTCCCCGCCTGAACTCGGGAAAGAGGCGGCAGAGGTATGCCCCTCTACTCTCACAGCAGATTATCCACCTACGAAACCCACTCCATAACAGCCGTTGATAAAAACTCCTCAATAGAAATGCCGGAACCGCCGACCAGCAACTTCTTTTGCGGTTTGAAGATGGAAGAAAATGCATCCATTCCCACAAGGGTATCTTTGCTTCTGCCGCTTTTTACCTCTATTGCAGCAATGGTTTTGCCCAGACGCAGGACAAAGTCCACTTCCTTGCCCCTTTCACGCCAGTAAAACACCTCTGCCTTTGTGCCTATTGTGCCATTAACCAAATGAGCGCCAACAGCCGTTTCTGTTAGTCTGCCCCAAAAATCCCGGTTAGTCATGGCTGTGCTAAAAGACATATTAGACTGGGCGCATATCAGCGCTGTATTCAGCGCCTGCAACTTTGGGCTTGATCCACGCTGTTTAATTTGTTTTCCGGCAAATTTCTGCAAGCCTGTCAACATGCCTGCGCCTGCGAGCAGATCCAGATAATGCGCAAGGGTGGTGGTATTGCCCGCATCCTGCAATTGTCCCAGCATCTTTTGATAAGACAGGATTTGGCCCGAATAGTTACAGCCTAAAAGAAACAGCCTCCTGAGCAGAGCCGGTTTATCCACGCGGGTCATAAGAAGAATATCTCTTGAGATAGTAGTTTCAATCAACGAGTCAATGATATAGCGCGACCAGCGCGCCTCATCATTTATTAAACCGGCTGCGCCTGGATAACCGCCAAAATATATGAATTGTTCAACATTCCAGCCAAAGGCATCCTTCATTTCAGAGAATGACCAGTGGGTAATGGGGATGATCTCAAAGCGGCCTGCAAGGCTTTCAGTCAACCCGCGCTGGATAAGAAGCGGAGACGAGCCGAGCAATACAACCTTCAGTTGAGTTTTATTAGCAGTATCTTCATCCCACAGACGTTTTACAATCTCAGACCAGTTTGATACTTTCTGCGCCTCATCAAGGACAAGCAATGCCTCCCTTTTTTTCCCGCCCTTCCTTGTCTGAAGCCTCCCTATTTCCCATTGCTGTTCAATCCAAATAGCGCTTTTCAATGTCGGCTCATCGGCAGATGCGTAATGGCAGGGTATATTTATCGCCTCAATAACCTGCCTTATCAGGGTAGTTTTACCCACCTGCCTTGGCCCCGCCAAAACCTGAAGAAATTTCCTTGGCTCCTTAAGTCTTGATAAAAGGGTCTTATATATGGGACGGCTATACATTACGAAACCTCAATTTTTACCCCGTTAGAAATATAATATCAAAACCGCTCCTTATCCTGTCTGGTGACAGAATTTCTAACGGGGCTTACAAATTACTCAAGATATTGAGTAATTTTACTCAAAACCGAATAAATGTCAAGTTTTTAAATCATAAAGAATTGACAGCCTTTTGTGAAACGTGTAGTATTTGCAATACTGACAGCAGGAAACGATTCAATATTGTTCAACAACCGCAAAGGTGTTATAGAGAAGATTATATGCCCCTCTACTCCCACAGCAGATTATCCACCTACGAAACCTGTCCCCTCAAATACAAACTTCAGTATATTGAAAGACCGGATGTTGTAAAAAAAGAGGGTATTGAAGCCTTTCTTGGAAAACGCGTGCATGAGGCGTTTGAAAAACTCTACAGGGATTTAAGATATTCAAGGCTTATTACGCTTGATGAGTTGCTCAATTATTATAATGACCAGTGGAGCAAGAACTGGAACGACTCGGTGGCTATTGCCAAGAAAGACCTCACAGCCGATAATTATAAAGATACCGGCATTAAATGTATCAGGAATTACTATCAGAGACATGCCCCGTTTGAAAATGGCGTCCCAATAGGAATAGAGGAGAAAATTACCTTTCCGCTTTCTGAAGACGGCGGATACGCTATACAGGGATTTATAGACCGCCTTGACAGAACAAAGGACAAGATTTATGAAATTCACGACTATAAAACATCCGGAAGCCTTCCTTTGCAGGAAGACCTTGACGAAGACAGGCAGCTTGCGCTTTATGAGATTGGAATCAGGAAAAAATATCCTGATGTCAGAGAGGTAAAACTTATCTGGCATTATCTGCTCTTTGACATGGAGCTTTCATCTGAAAGGACATCTGAACAGATTGAGGTTTTACGCAAAGAGACAAT
>JACRML010000014.1 GCA_016214995.1 Deltaproteobacteria bacterium | reverse complement strand
TCCCCACACAACCTTTTCAGGCTCTTCAATCATTATTCTATGGTCAGATGTCAGGTATGGCTCGCATTCACATCCGTTGAGTATAAAGGCGTCTATCTTTTTTTCCTTTGGCGGGCTTAATTTAACATGGGTGGGAAACGCCGCCCCACCCATGCCAACAATGCCCATCTCTTTTATAATATTTCTTAATATCTCGGAAGTTAGTGGTTCCAAGTCAAGGCCGGCGCTGCTATTGCCCCATTCCTTTGCTGCACCATCGCCCTCAATAATGACAGACAGAACCTTGCCGCCGCCAGGATACGGGAGTCTTTCTATGTCTTTGACCTTGCCTGAAATGGAAGAATGGACAGGGGCAGTAACAAAAGAGGTGGTTGTTTCTCCAATCTTTTGCCCCTCTGTCACAACATCGCCTTTCTTTACAACAGGCTTACACGGGGCACCAATGTGCTGCTGAAGCGGAATAGCAACTTTTTTTGGCAGGACTGCCTTTTCTATCTTTTTGCTTGCAGTGAGTTCTTTATTGTACGAAGGATGTATGCCGTGGTCAAATGTTTTCAAAGACATAAAAAATGATAGACAACCTTTTTAGAAATTTGTTTTCCGTAAAAATATTCCTCAGTATACAAACGAAAGTTTAAAAATCTAACAACTTAATGAAAGATTGTCAATCATTTTATAAAAACTTTTATAAAAACTGATTTGTTATAAGAACCTTCTGACTGCTAATTTCTTTAATCCTGTATTTATACCCCTATATCCTTCTTTATCTTATCTATAAGCTCTTCAAAGGCATTTTTGAGATAGGCTTTATTCTTGCGCACTTCTAGCGGAACTCTTTTAGCATAATAGGCCTGGCCTTCCATTATATCATCCTTCAAGAGTTCTAAAAGATTACCCTCTCTTATGCCTCTTTCCACAGTCTCCTGGTTATACAGAATTATATCTGAGATAATAATCCTTGCCAGACGAACGGCCTCTTCCTGAGCCTTGTCGGTTTTGCTGCCCTCTGGTCTTTTTACCTTAATATCTTTAGCTGCTATATCTTTTATTTTCTCGGAGAATTTATCTTCTTCAATTATAACGGTCTCAAACTCCTTTGTCTGCATCGTTACAGGATATGCCGCCATATTTGCATCTTTACCAAGGAGCTTGTTTATCTTAGGCACAAGCTGGTCAGGTATGTGGTGCATCTCTATATAATCAGCTGCGCCGTAGATTGAACTTGGCATCCTCTTATATCTGGTCTTGTCATAGATAGAGGCAAGAAGGATAATCTTAATATCTTTAAGTTTTTCCTTGTTTTTTATAAAATCGCATATCTCAAAGCCGTACATGCCTGGAAGGGCAACATCTACAACGGCTATCTGCGGTATTTCCATTTCCAGAAACTGAAGCGCCTCCACGCCATCCTTTGCAATCATAACCTCAAAGCCGCGGCCAGTCAGAAAATCCTTGATAGCAGAACAAAAATGCGGGTTGGAATTAGCAACCATTACCTTATCTATTGCCTGTCCCGGCTTATATGCAGATGGTTTTTGTTTTATAAGAAATGTTCTTTTGCAATTATTGCATATTACTCTTTCTCCAAACTCCGCCACATTATCCTGGTTAAATGCATTTTTGGTATTGCATATTGGGCATTGTATATTCATAGCCGTTTCGCTCCATTGGAAATTGAAGATTTAAAACTTTACATTTGTAATTTGTATTTTACAATTTTCTTTTTGTTTTTATATTGAAAACCTTCCCATCTCATCTTGAGCGATTGAACTTGGGATGCAAGCAGTTTTACGGCATTAACTGATTTTTAATGCAGATTATACAGATTTAAAGGCGATTAGGTTAATTTTGTATTTAAGCTGTGCAATCAATTTTTTTAATCCATGTGGCCATATTATTCATTTTCCTTCCTGCTGAGCCTTCGCTCCAATAAAGCCCTTTCCATTGCAATGCCGGCCTGAGCAAGAAATATTTCCAGGCTCTCTGTATCGCCTATAGGCTTTTCCTCCGGTACATTATCTCCGTATAGCAATGCCGCAACCTTGCCGCTTACCAAAAGCGGGGCAAGAAATGTCTCATAAGGCCATTCCCCTCCCAATTCCTTAACGAGATATTCATGTGCTGGATTCTTTTCTAACTTTCTTTTTATGTTCATCTTTTTCAAAATAGCCTGTTTAAATATCGACTCTTCCCCTGTCTTGATTTTTATGCCTTTTATGCGGCGATTAGGGTCTCCCTGTTTAAGAACCACCCCGAACTGTCCAAGCCCCTCGATCACATCCCTCTTCACAATCAAAAGCACAGCCCTGTTCATAAGCTCGCTTGCAAACCTGAGTACGAGGAGAGTTATTTCACTGGATGAGTGAGGGTTCTGCAGTTCAAATATCATAGATTTAAGCAGTGATAAGCCAGGGCTGGATTGTATAGACGCTACATGCGCCTCTTCTGTAATACCAGCTTCCGCCCATATGCTGCGAGGGCTGAATCCTTCATCAACAGACCGAGGTTCAATTTCTTCCTTCTTTAAGGGAGCTGCCTCTGACTCCATAGGCGCCAAGGCGGTTTTAGGAGAAGGCGGCGGTTCTATCTTTGACGTTGAAGGAGGCGGTAAAATAGGGGTTTTGGGCTTAGCCCTGGATTCATCTAAAAGACGAGACCCCTCCATTGCTAAAAACTGGGGGTTAAGTCCGGCTTCAATAGTAAATATAGAATCTAACTCCATTGCTTTAATATCTTCTCTTGGATCCTTAAGTTCAAAATCAAAATTTCCCTCTTCTATAAAGAGACTAAAAACTGTATCCTGAACATTATTACTAATTAGTTTTTTTGAGGCATCAGTAGAGTAAGCAGCAACTACCAGACCATCCTTAAAATATATCTTTCCTTCTACAACCTTGCCCCTGATAGCAAGAACTCCAGATCTTCTGCTCAAGAAGATAATCTGAAAGATATCACCAAGCCCAAGGTCCTCTAAATTTCCCACCAAACTCATCTGCTTTTCTCCAACTACTGGTATTGCATTATAAAACTGCTAATATTTAACACAGCCTCATACTTATGTAAAGGCTTTTTTGCCTTGTTTTGTAAACACAATATTTATACCGGTTTTTTGCTTTGCCGCTCTGGAGTTTGCCCATGTCAGCCTTGACACCCCGATGACTATTGGAGGAATTGCGGCGGGCATTCAGTTCATAGAAATAGAAAACAGACATTCTTGATAATATAATCTCGTTTTTATCTGTATAACCATATTTCTATTTGCCTTATTTTCAATTTTGCGTTATCTTTTTTATACAAATAACAGAGGCTATGAATTATTAGCCTTTAGTTTTTATAAAGGAGGTCTTGAGGTACATGATAAAAAATGACAGATGGATCAGGAGGATGTCTGTGGAGCATAATCCAAAGATGGTTGAGCCGTTTGAGGAAAAGCAGGTGCGCAAGGGCTGCATCTCCTACGGCGTTTCGTCATATGGTTACGACATTCGTATATCAGATGAATTCAAGATATTCACAAATGTGAATAATGCCATTGTTGACCCAAAGGAATTTGACAGTAAGTCTTTTGTGGATTTTAAAGGCAATGTCTGCATAATACCGCCGAATTCCTTTGCCCTGGGAAGGAGTGTGGAGTATTTCCGCATTCCGCGCAATGTGATGACGATATGCGTGGGCAAATCCACTTACGCCCGCTGCGGCATCATCACCAATGTTACGCCTTTTGAGCCTGAGTGGGAGGGATTTGTAACCCTTGAAATCTCAAACACAACGCCTCTGCCTGCAAAGATATATGCGAACGAGGGCATCGCGCAGGTTCTCTTCTTTGAAAGCGATGAGGCTCCTGAAGTGTCATATAAAGATAAGAAAGGTAAGTATCAATCCCAGGTGGGAATAACACTACCGAAAATCTAAATACAGTGAACGGCAATTGTCAATTGTAGACTATCAAGTATTTAAACTGTTCACTGTTTACAGCTTACGGTTCACAATTTTATATGGAAAATTCTAAAGAGAAAAAAAAGGGATTAAAACAAGAAGTAACAGGCATTGCCCTTTTAGGCATTTCACTGTTTGCCATCGTCAGCCTTTTTTCTTATTCCGAAGCTGACATTGCATCCAATTGGGGCGGTATTGTCGGTGGATACTCTGCATGGCTCTTATTCAAGGTAATTGGTTATTCAGCTTATCTCTTTCCTATTCTTATTATAATACTTGCGCTGGAGTTTTTGATAAGGCGCAAATTGAACTTCAGACTGTCTATTCCAATCAGCCTGGCCTTCCTCCTCATATCATTCTCGGGGCTTTTAAGCAGCCTGGTTGGAAATGATACATGGAGCGGCGGCATAGTGGGCAAATATGTGTGCCTTTTGCTGTGGAATTATTTGGGGTGGACAGGAACGCTCATCTTTCTTATAGCCATGCTTCTGTGTTCTACAATATTTGCCACAGGTATCTCCTTTATAAGCATAGTGAGCAAAGGCTACAATATTTACAGGCAGAAGCCAAATGTCAAAAATGAAGAACCGGAAGAACATGGAAAAAAAGAGGATGAGTCATTAGAACAGGAATCGGAAGTCAGCCCCGTAGTAAATATGGGGCAGAGGCCAGAAATTAAAAAAGCAGAACGTCCTGCTATCATAGTTCCTCCTGCCCCTAAAAAACAGCTTAAAGCAAAAGAACCTGCTCAGGAACACTTTGAGTTTTTAAAGGCATCGGGAGAATTTCAACTACCTCCTCTTTCTTTTTTAGACAGCCCGCCTGAGAAAACACAATCTCTTGATGAGGAGGCGCTCCGTACAAATTCCAAAATCCTTGAAAAAAAACTTAAGGATTATGGCGTTGATGGCCAGGTAATGGCAGTAACACCGGGTCCGGTTGTCAATATGTATGAATTTGAACCTGCTCCAGGCGTAAAGGTGGCAAGCATCGTAAATCTATCGGATGACCTTGCCCTTGCGCTGCGTGCAACATCTATCCGCATAATTGCGCCAATTCCCGGAAAGGCAGTGGTTGGCATAGAGGTTCCCAATATCGCCAGACAAAAGATATATCTGAGGGAGATGTTGGAAAGCAATGCTTATTCAAAAAATAACTCCAAGCTGACCTTTGCATTAGGAAAAGATATCTCAGGAAATCCAGTTATTGCCGATCTTGCAAAAATGCCGCATCTCTTGATGGCAGGCGCAACCGGCGCCGGCAAAAGCGTTACCGTAAACGATATTATTTTAAGCATACTCTACAAGGCAACGCCTGTTGAGGTAAGGTTTTTGATGATAGACCCAAAGATGCTGGAGCTTTCCGCATATGAAGGTATACCTCACCTTCTTACACCTGTTGTTACTGATGCAAAAAGGGCAGCCGTAGTATTAAGGGGCATGGTCAATGAAATGGGTGAAAGATATAAACTCATGGCAGAAAAAGGGGCAAAAAGTATTGACAAATATAATCAGCTTTTTGACGAGGAAGGCTCCAAAGATGAGGATAAAGAAGCTCATCGTAGGCTGCCGTATATTGTGGTAGTGATAGATGAGCTATCTGATTTAATGATGGCATCCGGCAAAGATGTTGAAGAATCACTGGTGAGGCTTTCTCAGATGGCGCGGGCTGCAGGCATACATCTGCTGGTGGCAACACAGAGGCCTTCTGTTGATGTCATAACAGGACTGATAAAGGCAAACTTCCCTGCCAGATTATCACTTCAGGTTGCTTCCCGGACAGATTCCAGGACAATCCTTGACGCAGGCGGGGCAGAGACGCTTCTCGGCGAAGGAGATATGCTATTCCTGCCGCCCGGCTCATCAAGGCTTAAAAGAATACATGGCGCATATATTTCAGAAATTGAGATAAAAAGGGTTACAGACTTTTTAAAGAAACAGGGCAAGCCAACCTATGATAAGGCCATATCAGAGGCAAAGGCGGAGGAGAAAGGAATTGCAGACGACGACCTTGGAGAAGAATTTAACAAACGATATGATGAGGCAGTTGCATTGGTTATACAACTGGAGCAGGCATCTACATCATATATCCAGAGACGTCTTAGGATAGGTTATAATACTGCTGCAAGGATAATGGAAAAGATGGAGGCAGAAGGCATTGTAGGCCCGGCTCAGGGCAGCAGGCCGAGAGAGGTGCTGGTAAAAAGGGAGGGAGGGGTACATGGTGAATAAATTTCAAATTTCAAATATCAAATATCAAATATTAAGCCTGCTTACTGCCTACTGCCTACTGGTTACTAATTCATACGCCGATGAGCTTGACACTATCGTCTCAAAACTCCAAAAGACATATGAAGGTATTCAGGACATTCAGGCAAATTTTGTCCAGCTTACAACATCTGCCTCAATAAAACAGACACAGAAGGCTGAAGGGGTTGTATACTTTAAAAAACCGGGCATGATGAAATGGGAATATAAATCTCCAAATACAGACATCATAGTAAGCGATGGTAAAACCCTCTGGGCATATCAGCAGGATATTGGACAGGTTATGACCGGCAATGCCTCAAGCAATGAAACATCCATATCAAATAATTTTCTATCAGGCATGGGGAATCTAAAAAAGGATTTTGATATAGAACTATCAGAACAGGACAGCATAAGCTACCTGCTAAAACTGAAATCCAAGACACCTCAACCAAATGTCCAGAAACTTTATATCGCAGTGGATAAAAAAACATTTTTTGTTGTCAAAACCATAGTATATGACTTAATAGGAAATGAGACTAAAGTTATCTTTGAAAATATACAGATAAACCAATCCATTTCCGCAAATATATTCAAATTCAAGATTCCAAAAGGTGTGAAGGTGGTAAAACCGTAAAAGCAGGTTGAGGTTAAGGCTAAGGTTGAGGAAAAGTTTTTGTTTTTTCTTAACCTTGATTTCAACTGCACTTCCCCCGAAATAGCGGACACACCGAAAGGTTAGGTTATAATAGAACCTTAAAACCTTAGGAGGTGTGCAATGCAAGAGAGGAAAGTGAACAGGAAGTACGATAAGCAGTTTAAGGAAGAAGCAGTAAGACTT
>JACRML010000021.1 GCA_016214995.1 Deltaproteobacteria bacterium | reverse complement strand
TTTCAATAAATTTTTTAAACTTTGATTCCGAATCCTGGATGCCGATCATCAAAAATTCCACACCTTTTGGGTTATATTTACTATACGCCTCTTTAAAAACAGGGGCGCTCTCATTAGAGCAGGGACACCACGATGCCATAAATGTTATTACAAGCGGCTTTCCCTTAAAACTGTCAAGAGTTATAGAGCCTCCGCTTATGAGATTAAGAGTAAACATGGGAGCAGGCATGCCAATCTTTGCTGTTGGCTGCTTATCCTGCGGACCGCTGCTGCAGCCAGTTAAGATAGTAAACAGTAATAAGATGCAAGATGCAAGATGCAAGATGCAAGATTTTTTTCTTGCTTCTTGTTTCTGATTTCTTGCTTCTGGCTTCTGGCTTCTGACTCCTGACTTCTTCATTTCAACACCTTCTCTATCTCATTTATCAAGTCGACCTCTGTAATCTCACCCGTATGAATATAAGAAAATCTCCCATCCTTACCTATTATAAAAGTCTTTGGTATGCCATATATCTTATAAAGCTCAGAAATACTGCCTTCGTTGTCAAGTCCAATCGGAAATGAAATCCCAAATTCCTTCCCATATGCCTTTACCTTTGTCTCTGTATCCTGAACGGCAACGCCTATAAATACAACTCCCTTATCTTTATACTGCGCATAAACCCTCTGAAGGGCTGGCGCCTCTAACCTGCAAGGATGGCACCATGATGCAAAGAAGTTTATAATAACAGGTTTCCCTTTCGTATCATTTAAACTGAACCTTTTACCATCCAATAATTTTAAGGAGAATGAGACTGCAATATCACCTTCCTTTGGCAGGGTCTTTCTTATATCGCCTTCCTCATTCTTTTGTACGCAGCCTGTTACTACAGTGAACAGTAGGATGAAAGTTGCAAGTTTCAAGTTGCAAGTTGCAAGTTTTCTTATCTTGACCCTTGAACCTTGAACCTTGAACCTTCTCTCTTTTGCTTCTGACTTCTTGCTTCTTGCTTCTTGCTTCTGACTCCTGACTTCTATTTCCATATTACTTTTCCTTAAACTCAGATACCGGCATTTCCCATCTGAAAAATCTCTCTTTCTGGCCTGGCAAATCTTTTAAAATAAGCTCCATAAAGCCTTTATCATTTTTTATCTTCTTAAATCTTAAGACGCCTTCCATATGATGCAAATCCCCGCTTTCATAAGATACCTTCCAATCAACCGGCTCATAGGTTTTTCCGTCTTTATCTTTCAATACAGCAAGCTTTTCCATGAAAGGCTTAGGCAGTTTTTCCTGATGTGTATTGAGATAAACCAAAAAGACCTCATACTCATTCACATTGTGTCTTTCTGCATCACTTATCCCGCCTATAATCTTAAAATATTCCATGGGTGTATAAATCACATCAACATAAAGGTCGCTTTCACCAAAATCACTCCTCCAGAGATACTGCTTTAAAAACCTGTTTGCCTCATTGGATAAAATTGTAGGAACATTACTTAAATATTTTTTTTGAAGATACCTAGTAATTGCAACAGCCTCATTATCTGCCAAGCGCACGCCATTAACAAGCCTCATTCTGTTCACTACGTTTTCCCATTCCCGCGGCGTATGTTTTGTCCTTTCTATAACATCCTTGCTGTGACACTTCCTTGTACATGAATTGTTATAGAGAAATTTCATCTCAGTTTCATCAAGTTCCGTCAATCCGGCAAACTTAAAGGCCGTAACCCTGGCCACTACATTCAGGTATTCAAATCTGCTCATTGGCCTTGTATCCACCAACAGAAAAAATGCCACAATAGTCACAATAAAGAGAAGGGAGGTAAATACAAAAACTGCAACCAGTAACTGCCTCACCTTGTCACCTTGTCAGGAGCGGACCTTGATAATAATCGCCGGCTTACGAGATATATGCCAATGAACAAACCAACAACCCAGACACTAATAACACCCCAGAAGATTGCCCAATCTATAGTATCAAATGCCCTTGTATATTTAAAAAACTTACCCTTTATCCTTTGCACAGGTGTTATTCTTGCATCATCGCCGTATTTATCTAAAAAATATTTTATAATCTCTTGCTTTGTCTTCCCATCTTTTATCATCTGGCCTATCTGATCTTTCCAGTCAAGACCGCAGCTCATGTTACAGTCCTCCAACACAAGGGGGCATTCGCATGGACAGGCCAGGTCTTCCGCAACCTCCTGAACTGTCAGGGCATGGGCTGGCGCCGGTAAAAATAGTAAGCAGCAGGCAGTAAGCAGTAAAAGGATTTTAGATTTAAGATTTACGATTTTAGATTTTAAATTCGTAATTCGTAAATCGTAAATCGTAATTGTCTTCTTCATCTTTTCCTCTTAAAAACAAACCACAACATTCCTATGACCAACAAAAGGCCGAAGCCTCCTGCAAGGTATAAGATAGCTGCCATACGGCGAGGGGTTTCATAAGGTGAACCCCATGTTTTGGGTCCTGCCATTGGCGAATATTTTATATCAACTGACGGTATGTTGTCATTTTTTACATATTCAACCTTAAAATCTATTGTCTTCCCAACCTGCACATTCTCAAATACATAACCGTAATGCTCAAAACCTTTTTTCTCTGATACCTCAGACGCCGCTGGAGTTATCCTGAATCCATCTGTCCTTAACGGCCTCTGAATATCAACCTCTAACTTGTCTGTTGCATGATTTACGTTAACTGTGTATAAAAAATCCTTATTAGTTTTCTTTTCTTTAAATGGGTTTACATGAAAACTCAGATAAAAATTCGGATACGGCAATTTTAATCTCACCTCATCCGCATCGCCAACGTTTTTTTGCTTATACAACTGGCAAAAGTGCTGGCCTTTGGGAGATAGGCTGCATGCGTCGCTTATAACGCTATCCTTTGGTAATATAAAGATAGTTTCTGCAGGAAAAGAATTTTCATCCTTGAACCTGCCGTCATAGATAACCAAGATGCCATGGTCATCATACTCAGGCCATATTGACGCCCTCATCCTGCCTATTGATAGATCAGATGCCAATACCTGGTTTACAGATAAAAAGAGGGATGTTAACAAAACCCATGCTATCAGTATCTTTTTCATGGAAAACTCCTCACATTTCAAGACTTCTAGTTTAATTTTATCTCATATCTATCGTTTAATTGTTCAATCAAACTTAGTTAAGTAAAATACCGGGGGTGTTGTTCCTGTATTTTTCATGATACTTAACAAGCCACGGCAATACTGTATAAAGTACTACGGGCTGTGTCAATTAAATAGTCTCTATTTTTAATACATTTTTTGTATTCGCCCTTATCTTACCATACTCTGCCTGCCTCATGCCAGCTACCCATATTATCTCGCTGCCGGATACAAGGATGGGAACCTTATTTCTCCGGCGCCTTGCAATCTTCTTTTCTTGAAAAAGTTCCTTAACTTTTTTGTGGCCGTTCATACCAAGCGGCACAAATTTATCACCCGGCCTGAAGTTCCTGACAATCAGAGGAAATTCAAGTTTATCGTAATCAAAACAAGCAATATTTTTGGATGTGGAATATGGAATGTGGGATGTGGGATGATAGCTCAAAATCTCAGTTTTAAACTCTGCAATCCTGATTTCACCGTCAGCAATGACAAGAGTTTTACCGTTTATTTTTAACACCTTTTCAAAAGTGGTCTCCTTGTTTTCATTCTGACTTCTGACTTCTGACTTCTGACTTTTTTCGATTGTAATAACATCATATTCCCTATAAACTGCCATACTGTGCGGAAGGGTTATTGAGGCATTGGGAGAACGGCTGGACAATAGCTTTAAGAAATCCTCTGCATGATAACTATAAAACCCCTTTGGCGAGCCAAGAAGTTCCTCTGCCGCCATAAAAAATATCCTGGCTTTGATTGCATCATGCAGGCTGTTGAGTTTTTTTGCCGAAAGAAAAATGATTGTTTTTTTTCTGCCCCTTGCCCCCTCTTTTATACAATCCTTGAAGATATCTTTTGCCTGATCCTCCATATAATCTTCATCCCTAGCAAGGATGCGGGAAAGCCTGGCCATATCGTTTTTAATAGACGGATTATATCCTATAAGAATCGGCATAAGTTTAAGCCTTATACGGTTGCGAAGATACCTGGCGCTTTGATTTGAGCTGTCTTTTACAAACTTCAACCTTTTGCCTTCAGCGTATTTTTCTATCTCTTGTCTGGTTATATCAATAAGCGGCCTTATGTACTGTCTCCTTGCCGGCGGAATGCCGCACAAGCCTCTTAAGCCTGAGCCATTTAAAAACCTCATCACCATTGTCTCAGCCTGATCATCCATATTATGGCCTGTAGCTATCTTGTCCGCTTTATATCTCTTTGCAGCCTCCTCAAAAAACACATATCTTGCCTCTCTGGCAATATCCTGCAGTGAATCACCTTTTTTTAAAAGAGAATTAATATCAATCCTCTTGCTGGTAAACTTTACGCCCAGCTTCTTTGCAAGCTCTTTGACAAAAGCCTCGTCCCGATCTGATTCCCTGCCTCTTAAACCATGGTTGAGATGGACAGCAATGATAGAAAGTTTAAACTCTTTTGAAAGCCTTACCAGTGTATGAAGCAATATAACAGAATCTACCCCGCCTGAAACAGCCACCACGACAGTATCTCTTTTTGTTAACATTCCAAATCTTTTTATTGTTTTCTTAATTTTGTCCAACATGGTTATAGTTCGGAGTAAGTAGTTTGTAGTTCGGAGATTTTGTTTTTACCTTTTTCTCCGAACTTCCAACTATGAACTGTATCAATGCATGCCTCCGCTCAGATCACCAACATGCCCGATACCAAGCAGATTAAATGTTAAAAAGATTATTTTCTCCTCCAGCCTCTCTGTATAGGTAAGCTGAGCACCCCAGCACTGGTGGTGATATTCAAGGCCGTATACAGCCTCTATCGCCTTTTGCTCACTATAGGAATACCTGCTGCGATAGGTAAGGTCAAAAGCTTGGCCAGGTTTAAATCTTAATGAGCCCTCAAGATATTCCGCAGACTTCGCAGGAAAAGGATTCCTTGTATATCTATAGCTTACATCCAGCCTGTCTCCTCTCTTGTCCCAAAGCCCCAGAGATGCATCATATTGGTTAATCCAATCTTCATAGGTGTCGTATCTACCCTTTGCTGTTATAAGCGTCCATGATACAGGCTGTAGTCTAATCTCTCCTGCAACATCAGAAAATGGCCGCCTTTCACCAGTGGCGGAGACAAGCCTCCTTGTAGCCTCATTTATATTATAGCTCTGGCTCAAATCCATGTATATGTAGTCCAGATATGAAGGGGGGTTGCCGCCTTCCATAAATTTGCCAGTCAGTATGGAATTTAATGAATAAGTAAATGTGCTCATAGCTGCAATCCTATCCACGCCATCAAATGAAGGAAGGTCATTCTGCACCACTTCGGGTATATAGGTATAGATAATTTTTGGCCTTACGGTATGCTTTAATTTTTTTTGGACCAAGGCAACCGTGTTGCCGTTATCTTTAACGCCGACATGGTCGGCTTGCTCCATATTTTCATCCCATGAAAATATCCGTACAAATGTGGTAGTAATATCGGCATTAAGGTCATAAAGGCTTCTGTCGTAATAATTGTCCTTGGGCTGATTGTTGAGCCAGTAGAGTGTCTCTCTGAACCCTGCTGACGGTTTAAACTCAAAATATCCTCCCGGATTTAACGGAAGGGATACGGTTGGATGCGCATCCACACGTTGGCCTATTACGCCTTCCTTTCTATCAAAATTCACAAATGAAGACTCCATGGATAGATAAAACGGACTACCCATTATCTGCTGCTCTCTGCCTGTTAAGTTAATCTCCGGAAGCCTCTGAACCGTTGCCTTATCATCACCAATAAGAAGGTTGTCAAAATAGCGGAATTGTGTCACAAGATTAAATGTATTCCATGTCTTTGTAAGGGATATATTGCTTTCAAGACTCTCTAAAGACCTTTCTTCAATGTTCTTTCCAAAATCTATGAAATATTCATCATCACTCACCCTTTTTATGTCTGCCTTCAGAGTAATATCTCCTGGCAAAAGCTGGTTATGTTTGTATTGCAGAAGCCATCTGTCATTCGTGGCAGTCTTTGGTCTTGATAGATTATCACTCCCTTTTCTAAACTCCCTTACACTGTCTATATCCTGTTCCTTGAAATGATAAAAATAAAATTCTCCCCATGCAGTTTGACTTAGTGCATATCTATACTCTATTCCCTTGCCGACACCCCTCTTGTTCTCTATGTCAAGATAGAATGTTGCATCTGTACTTTCAGATATTGCCCAGAAAAAACTATTGTCAATCTTAAAACCTCTTACTTGTGAATATCCTACCCTGGGCGGCAGAAATCCTGTCTCTCTCTCTGTCTTTACAGGAAATATAAGATACGGAAAATAAAATACAGGA
>JACRML010000059.1 GCA_016214995.1 Deltaproteobacteria bacterium | reverse complement strand
ATCGGGGAGCAGTCAAATCGCAGGTTTGTAAAATAGCGAGGGTTTTAATCGCTATTTTACGGTTACAAAATTGAACAAAGGGACATGCCATGAACAAAGGACCGATTTCACAATTCATGCAAAAACATTACCTGCATTTTAATGCTGCCGCATTGGTGGATGCAGCCAAAGGATATGAAACGCACCTTGCCCAGGGCGGTAAAATGATGGTAACGTTGGCTGGCGCAATGAGCACGGCCGAGATCGGCATTTCACTGGCAGAAATGATTCGTCAGGGAAAGGTGGATATCATTTCCTGCACAGGCGCAAATCTGGAAGAGGACATCATGAACCTTGTGGCGCACAAACATTACAAACGTGTGCCCAATTATCGCGAACTCAGCCCGCAGGAAGAATGGGAGCTTTTGGAAAATCATTACAACCGTGTTACCGATACCTGCATACCGGAAGAGGAGGCCTTCCGCAGGTTGCAGAAACATATCTATAAGGCATGGAAAGACGCCGATACCAAAGGTGAACGTTATTTTCCGCACGAGTATATGTATAAAATATTATTGTCGGGCGACCTGAAACAATATTATGAGATAGATCCAAAGAATTCATGGATGGTGGCTGCTGCCGAGCGCAATCTTCCGATAGTTGTCCCCGGTTGGGAGGACAGCACCATGGGAAATATTTTTGCTTCCTATGTAATCAAAGGCGAGCTCAAGGCAGCGACCATGAAAAGCGGCATAGAATATATGGTGTGGCTTGCTGATTGGTACCGCAAGAATTCTTCGGGCAAGGGTGTGGGTTTTTTCCAGATAGGCGGCGGCATTGCGGGCGATTTCCCTATATGCGTGGTGCCGATGATGTATCAAGATATGGGATGGCATGATGTTCCTTTCTGGAGCTATTTCTGCCAGATATCAGATTCAACAACGAGTTACGGTTCCTATTCCGGTGCGGTGCCTAATGAAAAGATTACATGGGGCAAGCTGGATGTGAAAACCCCGAAATTTATCATTGAAAGCGACGCAAGTATTGTGGCGCCGCTTTTGTTCGGGTGGGTGCTGGGGTGGTGAAGACAGCAACTGGTATTAAGAAACCCTAAATTCTAACAGGCTGTTGAAAAAGTCACCAACAGCCTTGATTACACAGATTAGGAAAAACGATTACACAGATATTTCAAGGAGTTTTAATCTACACAGATATTTCAAGGAGTTTTAATCTGTGTAATCTAATTCTTTATCTGTGTAATCAGAGATTGTTGAGTTTTTCAACAAGCTCCTAATGTCTAATTTCTCATGAAATGTCCAATGACTAAATTTCCAATGTTGTTTCGATATTTGACATTTTATCCTTGACAGATATTCTTCCTGTCAAGGATTTATTAGAAATTAGGATT
Source organism: Deltaproteobacteria bacterium (assembly GCA_016214995.1). Taxonomy (GTDB): domain Bacteria; phylum Desulfobacterota; class GWC2-55-46; order UBA9637; family UBA9637; genus JACRNJ01. The sequence goes on along the minus strand of JACRML010000059.1, from coordinate 93,960 downwards.
TAGAAATTTATTGTAGTCTCTACTTATTTTTGTCATTGACTATATATTTATAGAAAGGAGAAATTAAATCATGTTACTTGTCCCAAAGAGGGTATTTTTTACAAAAGGAGTCGGAACACATAAAGAGGAGTTGCATTCTTTTGAGCTGGCGCTACGGGATGCTGGCATAGAAAAATTTAATATTGTTACAGTATCCAGCATCTTCCCGCCCGGCTGTAAGATAATCAGCAGGACACAGGGATTAAAAATGCTTTCGCCAGGGCAGGTGCTGTTTTGCGTTATGAGCAGATGCTGTTCCAACGAGCCAAGGCGGCTTATGGCAGCCTCTGTGGGATGCGCAATCCCAATGGATAAAAAGCAATATGGATACTTAAGCGAGCACCATGCGTTCGGCCAGACAGATAAGGCTGCTGGCGATTATTCAGAAGATCTGGCGGCAGCCATGCTTGCATCCACGCTTGGCATTGAGTTGGATCAAAACCTTGGATGGGATGAAAAAAAGGAGATATACAGGATAAGCGATAAAATAGTAAAAACCACAAATATCACGCAGTCTGCCATAGTACGCGGGGATGGAAGATATACAACAGTTATTGCTACGGCCGTGTTGATACTGTAAGTTATGGAGCAAGCCGACCGTGTCGGCGTAAAGACTGCAACATGGTTGCCTTGATCCAAACGAGGATATTTTGGCCAACATCGTTGATTTTGCATTGGCATGGGAATGGATGTATGACCGCGAGTTCATTTATGACCTTGACAAGACATGTCAGCAGAGGAATCTTAAAAGCTATATAATACACCCGTCAAATCTAGATGAAACGTTGGCAATGATGGCCGGCGGCGAACTTATTATAAGGGTTCTTCTTGACAGGGCATCTGATGTAATTCCAAGATTTTACGACCTTATCCATATGGCGCGGAAAGGTTCTTTCTGGATGATAAATGAATTGTCTCTTCTTCCGAGGGCGGTTGACAAGGCGACCATGCATCTGGAATTTCTTGCCGCCGGTATCGATGTTCCATATACAATAATCTTATCCCCGTGGCAGAAAAGCCCGCGGGTAGACCTCTCAGACATAAAAAGGCTCGGCAGCCCATTTATTATAAAGCCTGCCTGCGGCGGCGGCGGAGTGGGTGTTATTACAAATGCCAAAAGCATTAATCAAGTTTTAAGCGCAAGGATGGAGATTTCTCATGACAAATATCTGCTTCAAGAAAAAATTATACCTGTTATTTTAGACAAAGAAAAGAAGGCATGGTTTAGAATTTTTTATGTGGCTGGAAATGTGATCCCATGCTGGTGGAATGATGCAACACATATATACGATGAACTTAACCCTCATGAGATAAAGGATTACAATCTTTTCAAGCTGGAAGATATTACAAAAAAAATAGCCCATATATGCAAACTGGATTTTTTCTCTACAGAGATTGCCATGACACCGCATGGCAAGTTTGTTGTGGTTGACTATGTAAATGATATGTGTGATATGAGAAGAAAGACGCAGTATTGTGATGGTGTTCCTGATAATGTTGCAGATGAAATAACCGGCAGGCTTGTGAGCTATGTGGAAAAGAGATTGAAAGGACAAGAAGATAAAAATGAAGGTTGGGCTGACATATAATATAAAAAAAGTCAGGAGTCATGAGTCGGGAGTCAGGAGTCAAAAAAATGCGGAATTTAACTCCGAACTCCGAACTCCGAACTCCGAACATATATCATCGCTGCCGCCTGATTTCTTTGCAGAATGGGATGATGAGGATACCATAGAGGCTGTGCGGACTGCACTGGCTGGAAGGCATAATGTTGTTATGATAGAGGCTGATGAGAATGCATATGAAAAACTAAAATCATTCAGGCCTCAAATTGTTTTTAATATCGCAGAGGGTTTGTGGGGACAAAGCAGGGAGTCTCAGATACCAGCCATGCTGGATATGTTAAGGATACCATATACAGGCTCAGGGCCTTTGTCGCTTGGTATCTGTCTTGATAAAGCACGGGCAAAGGAAATTCTGATGCATCACGGCATCCCAACACCAAAGTTTACGATTTACGATTTACGATTTATGAATTTAAAAATCGGTAATAGGCAATCGAAAATAGAAAATCTAAAACCACTTTCCTTTCCGCTCATTGTAAAGCCTCTTTATGAGGGCTCCAGCAAGGGGGTAAGGAATAATTCTGTAGTCAATAATACAGCAGAACTCAAAGAAAGGGCGGAATGGGTAATAGCAGAATATAAACAGCCTGCCCTTGTAGAGGAGTTTCTTGAGGGAAGGGAATTTACTGTTGCCATGATTGGCAACGGCAATGATGTAAAGACACTGCCTATTGTTGAGATAAATTACTCAAGCCTTCCATCGGGCGTAAATCCGATTTATTCATATGAGGCAAAATGGATATGGGATACGCCGGATAATCCGCTTGAAATATTCAAGTGTCCGGCGGATATTGGCAATAAATTGAAAAAAGATATAGAAACTGTCTGCAAAGCCGCTTTTAATATCCTTGATATAAAAGATTGGTGCAGGATAGACATAAGGCTTGATGCAAAAGAGAATCCGCATATACTGGAGCTTAATCCTCTGCCGGGGATTCTGCCCGACCCCAAAAGCAACTCATGTTTCCCAAAGGCGGCAAGGGCTGCCGGCATGGATTATGATAAACTAATAAACATTGTTCTGGATACCGCCTGTAAAAGGCATGGGATTGCAATATAAGCACTAAATTACAAGCACCAAATAACAAATAAATTCCAATAAAATTCAATTTCCAAACAATATGTTTGGAGTTTTAAAAACCGACAATTGTCCTTTATTTGAAATTCGCAATTTGAGATTTGGAGTGTGCACTTCATATGAATCTTAAAAAAGTTGCCATAATTTACAATGATGACATGGATATGATGCTGGGAAAAGAGCATAGCATTACATCATGGGAAGGTGTTATAGATACAGCCAAGGCGGTGGAAGCGGCATTAAAATCAGAAGGTTTGTCCACAACCCTCATCCCATTGAGGGACAAGGTAGAAGATTTTATAAAAACCATTAAGCTGGAGAATGCCGATATTATCTTTAATCTCTGCGAAGGGGCAATGGGAAAGAGCGCTTTTGAAATGAATGTAGCCGCTGTTTTGGAGCTATTTGGATTTAGATTTACAGGTTCCGGGCCTCTTACCCTCAGTCTTGCATTGAACAAGGCCAGGGCAAAGGATATGCTTTATGCCAACAATATCCCTACAGCGTCTTATCTGGTTTTAGAAGAGGTTCCGTCAGGATTAGCCGTAGATCTGAAATTTCCCCTTATTGTAAAGCCTGTTCAGGAAGATGCCAGTATCGGCATTGACCAGGATGCGGTTGTAAAAAATATGTCAGCTTTAAAAAAGAGGGTTAATTATGTTATAAAGGGTTACAAACAGCCTGCAATTGTAGAGGAATATATAGACGGGAGAGAGTTCAATATCGCTGTAATGGGAAATTATAAGCCTAAGGCGCTGCCTGTATCTGAGATAGATTTTTCCAGGTTTTCGGAAACTAACCCAAAGATTTGCACATATGAGGCCAAATGGGTAACGGACAGCCCTATATATCTTAAGACCCCGCCCATCTGTCCTGCCGATATTCCGAGAGAATTAGAGCAAGAACTTTTCACTACAGCATTAAGGGCTTACAATGTGCTTGGGTGCAGGGATTATGCAAGAGTAGACATCAGGATGGGAGAAGATGGAATACCAAAGATTCTTGAAGTGAACCCAAATCCAGACATATCGCCAAATGCCGGTTTTGCAAGAAGTGCGGCCGCATATGGTCTGGATTATCCACAACTAATCCTTGAGATAGTAGGGATGACGTATGACAGATATCAAAAAACAGAAAACAGGAAAGAGGAAAGAGGAAAGAGGATTTCTCTTTCCTAATTCCTAATTTCTAATTCCTGATTTTCAATGGAGCAAAGCGAAGGCAATGGAAATTAAAATAAGGGAGGTGGTTGCGCAGGATAAAGAGGCCATTCAATCCATCATACAAAGAAATGAAAATTTTACCGATGAGGAAAAATTCTGCGCCGTTGAACTGCTTGATATTTATCTAAAGGATATAGCTAAAGGAGAATACCTCTTTATCTGTGCGGCAGACGAGGCTGAAAAACCAATCGGTTATATATGTTACGGAAAAACTCCATTTGCGGATGGTGTTTATGATATATATTGGATAGTCATTGACCCGTTATGGCAAGGCAAGAGGGTTGGCAAAATGCTTGTTAAGCATCTGGAAAATATACTTAAGAGAGAAGGTGCAAGAATGATTATTGCAGAAACATCGTCACAGCCAAAATATGATAAAACTCGTTCATTCTATGAAAAGGGTGGATTTAACGAGACTTCAAGGATTAAAGATTTTTATAGAGTTGGAGATGATAAGATTGTAAATGTCAAGAAAATAGACCACAAACCGCAGACCACAGACTCAAGATAAAGAATTTTAATTTTCAGTTTTGCGTTTGAAGCCAGGAGTCTGGTGTCTGAATAAAAGGAGATTTAGTTTGGAACTTGAAAGCATAAAAAAGATATATGCAGGCTATTCCAATGTATATGATGTTATATTCAAGGGGTTCTTTTATCCGAGGATAAAACATGCGATACAATCCATGGGCATAATGCCAGGAGACATGATACTGGATGTGGGGGTTGGAACTGGCCTTTCGCTTCCTTTATTCCCAAGGCATTGCAAGGTTGTGGGTATAGACTTGTCAGCCGCCATGCTCAAACAGGCAAAGCAAAAGATAAAGAAGCTGCACCTTGACCATATAGAGCTTCGCGAAATGGACGCAATGAGCCTGCATTTTCCTGACAATGTATTTGATAAAGTTTTTATCTCCCATGTTGTCAGCGTTGTCCCTGACCCTTACAGGGTAATGTCTGAAGTAAAAAGGGTCTGCAAAAAAGGCGGCCGTATAGTAGTTGTAAATCACTTCAAGAGCAAAAACAAGGTTATGGCAGGGATGGAGAAGATATTTAATCCGGTGAGCAAGAGGATAGGGTGGAGGTCTGACCTCTGCCTTGATGAGTTTATCAAAACTGCTAATCTCAAGGTTGACAAGAAATGTCACCATGGCCAAAGTCGCAATTTGAAAGGGAGATACATAATCCATCCTCCGGTAAATTTACCGTAAAGATTGTGCAGGATGGGAAAGAGGTTGTTGCAGCATACATAATTTTCTGGGTGGTGGCAGATGAAGCGCATATCCTGAATATAGCTACCCATCCTGAATTTCGCGGGAGAGGTATAGCGAAGAGCCTGCTTGTTTTTACACTTAGCTACTTAGAGGAAGTAAGAGCAAGAGAGGTTTTTTTGGAGGTCAGGAAGTCAAATACCCCGGCTCAAAGACTTTACAAGGATTTAGGTTTTAAAGTGATAGGCGTAAGAAAGGGTTATTACGGCAATAATAAAGAAGATGCCATTGTAATGGCATTAACCCTTGCAGATGTTTCTCTCATTGACTTTGAGGAGGAAGGTTAAGTTGGAAAAGGTTCTCTATAACGAAAAAATTCTTCCCTTGTATTACAAGCTTGGAATGAGTTGGGAAGGTCTCCCGGCTATTGAACCTGGCCAATTTGTTATGCTTCGTATTACGGAACAGGTTGATCCGTTGCTGAGAAGACCGTTTGGTGTATATAAGATACTGGGATTAGGTGCCGGGGGTCAGGGATCAGAAGGCAGTGAACAGGGAATTGAAATTCTCTACAAGGTAGTTGGCAAGGGGACAAAACTTATGGCTAATTTAAAACCAGGATATACTGTTGATGTGCTTGGTCCACTGGGCAACGGTTTCCAGCCAATAAGCAAGGTGGGCTCTGTCCGCCAAAATCAAAGGATTATCATGGCGGCCGGCGGAATTGGCATTGTACCGTTTTATTTATTAGCTAAAAACTATCATCTATCATCTATCAGCTTGAAACTGTTATTCGGAGGCAGAGGCAAGGATGACCTTCCCGGCCTTGAAGATTTTAAGAAATTTGGTATTGATACGGCTGTATCTACAGATGATGGGAGTATGGGAAAAAATGGATTAGTAACGGATTTACTCAAAAAAGAGCTTTCAAAAAAGGGTGATTGCGTTGTGTATGCATGCGGGCCAAAGGCTATGCTGAAAGCGGTTGCAAAAATGGCAGAAGATGCAGATACTCCATGTTATGTATCGTTAGATAATGCAATGGCCTGCGGCATTGGTGCATGTCTGGGGTGCGCGGTTAAAATCAGGGGTCAGGGGTCAGGGGTCAGAAGTCAGAAGTCAAAAGCCTTCAGCCCTTACAAGATGGTTTGCAAGGACGGTCCAGTGTTTGATGCAAAGGAAATAGCATGGGAAGAGATATAAAAAAGAAGTCAGAAGTCAGAAGTCAGGAGTCAGGAGAAAAAACACCCCGAACTGGCAAACCCGACCTCTCCGTCAACATCGCAGGTATTCAGTTAAAAAATCCTGTCATGGCCGCATCAGGGACATTTGGTTATGGCGAGGAATATGCGCCTTATCTGGATTTGAACAGACTCGGCGCTGTTGTTGTCAAAGGACTGTCTTTAAAACCAAGGCAGGGTAATCCGCCTCCGAGGATTGTGGAGACAGCAGCGGGCATGCTCAACTCTATTGGTTTGCAGAATATGGGTGTAGAAATATTTATAGAAAAAAAACTCCCATTCCTTAAAAAGTTTGATACAAAGGTCATTGTAAATTTCTTTGGAGATTCTATTGATGAATATTGCGCAGTAGCAAAGGTTTTAGATGGCGCAGATGGTATTGCAGGGCTGGAAATGAACATCTCCTGTCCAAATAAGCAGGAAGGGTGGCTTGAATTCGGCACAAACCCTGATTTGACATTCAGAGTTGTAAGTGCAGTTAGAAAATCTACAAAACTTCCTTTGATTGTAAAGCTCTCGCCTAATGTTACAGATATAACAGTTCTTGCAAAGGCAGCGCAAGATGCAGGGGCAGATGTCCTTTCGCTGATAAACACACTTTCAGGCATGGCTGTGGATGTAAATACGCAAAGACCTAAATTGGGTAATATCATTGGCGGTCTCTCCGGCCCTGCTATCAAACCTGTTGCGCTGAAGATGGTCTGGCAGGTATTTAAGACCGTGAAACTGCCTTTAATTGGCATAGGCGGTATTATGACAGCAGAGGATGCTATAGAATTTATGCTTGTCGGTGCATCAGTAGTTCAGGTTGGAACCGTGAATTTTATTGACCCGCAAGCCAGCATAAAGATAGTTGATGGGATTGAAGACTACTTCAAGAAGAATAAAATTAAAAATGTGAAAGAGATGGTTGGGAGTTTGAGGATTTAAGAAATATCGAATTGAGATAAAAGAATTAAAATCTAAAATAACCAGCGCTAAAACCACTCAAAAATTGGCCGATAGCAAAGTCGGGGCGGGCAAATCGGCTGGCTCCACTTGCTGCTAAGCAATTGCAAGTGGAAGATGTAAAATAGCGAGGTTTTTAATCGCTATTTTACGGAAGCCCTGCTTTATTTGAGTTTAACCAATTTGTATGCTACTATACTAAAGTTTCATAAGTTTAATAGTAATAGATTTGGGGAGATGCGGTTTTGACCATATAGGGGATATAGAGATGGCAACAAAAAGAGTTGAAGCAGCAATCAAAGATATAAAAGAAGGCAAGATGGTCATACTTGTTGACGATGAGGACAGGGAAAATGAAGGTGATTTAACCATGTCTGCAGAAAAGGTTACGCCTGAGGCCATAAACTTTATGACTAAGTTCGGGAGGGGGATCATCTGCCTTACCATGACGGAAGAGAAAGCGGACGAGCTGGATCTGAAACCGATGGTGGCAGATAACACCTCTGCATTAAAAACAGCCTTTACGGTATCTATAGATGCTAAAATAGGAATAACCACCGGGGTCTCCGCCCATGACAGGGCGCATACAATTTTGACAGCCATTAAAGATGGGGCAATGCCTGGTGAGTTGGTAAGGCCTGGCCATATCTTTCCATTGCGCGCAAAAAAAGGCGGGGTTTTGGTAAGGACGGGGCAGACAGAGGGTTCGGTTGATTTAGCCAGGCTTGCCGGGTTAAAATCCTACGGCATTATCTGCGAGATTATGAAGGATGACGGCTCTATGGCGAGGATGCCTGATTTGGAAAAATTTGCCAAAGAGCATAATCTCAGAATAGTTAGCATTGCTGATATTATTGAATACAGAATAAAAAAGGATAAACTCGTTAGAAGAGTTGCCGAGGCAATGCTTCCTACCCGCTACGGTGGAGAATTTAAGGCAATAGTATATGAAAATGATGTTGACTTTCATGAACACATGGCCATTGTTAAGGGTGAGATAAATCCTGATGAGCCTGTACTGGTCAGGGTTCATTCAGAATGTCTTACAGGGGATGTATTTGGCTCAGAAAGGTGCGACTGCGGAGATCAGCTTAAATGCGCCATGAGGCTCATTGAAAAGCAAGGTAAAGGAGTTGTCCTGTATATGCATCAGGAAGGCAGAGGCATAGGTCTCGCAAATAAACTCAGAGCATATGCATTGCAGGACAAAGGCATGGATACTGTAGAGGCTAATGAAAAACTAGGTTTTAAGGCAGACCTTCGAGACTACGGCATAGGGGCGCAGATACTTCTTGATATTGGTGTAAGAAAGATGCGTCTTATGACTAATAACCCCAAAAAGATAGTAGGGTTGGAAGGTTATGGGCTTGAGGTTGTTGAGAGGGTGCCCATAGAGATTATTCCTCATAAGCGCAATGTAGAATATTTGAGGATTAAAAAAGAAAAGATGGGGCATATGATAGGCAATCTTGAAACGGTTGATAGAAAAATATGAATTATAGTCAACGACAAAAATAAGTAGATACTACAATAAATTTCTAATTTCTAAATCCTAATTTCTAATAAAATGTCAAATGTCAAAAAACATTGGAAATTTAGTCATTGGACATTCATTAGAAATTAGACATTAGGATTTAGGATTTCTTAATACCATGTCAACTTATTTAAGTCGTTCACTATAAACACGGAGGTTTTATGCCAAAAATAATTGAAGGTGGTTTGTCGGCAAAAGGGCTCAAGTTTGGAGTGGTGGTAAGCAGGTTTAACGACTTCATAGGCAACAGACTTTTAGAAGGTGCAGTTGATACACTCTTGCGAAGTGGTGCATCTGAGTCTGATATAGATGTGGTAAAAGCGCCTGGTTCTTTTGAATTGCCTGTTGCGGCACAGGCCATGATAAAGAACGGGAAGTACGATGCAGTTATATGCCTTGGGGCAATAATCCGGGGTTCAACACCGCACTTTGACTATATTGCATCTGAAGTGGCAAAGGGTGTTGCAAGATTGTCCATGGATGAGGGTCTTCCAATAGCATTTGGCATCATAACCTCTGATAACCTTGAGCAGGCGATAGAAAGGGCGGGCACAAAATCAGGGAATAAAGGCAGGGATGCCGCTTTGAATGCAATAGAAATGGCAAACCTGTTTAAGGAACTGGGAAAGAGGAAGTAAGTTTTCCGTCAATTGCAACATGAAGATTGTAACCGTAAAATAGCGATTAAAAACCTCGCTATTTTACATCTTCCACTTGCAATTGCTTCGCAGCAAGTGGAGCCAGCCGATTTGCCCGACCCAAGCTTTGCTTGGGTGCCCCGACTTCGTTATCGGCCAATTTTTGTTCCTCACCGTATCGGTGAACATACGGCTCGTCGCAAACAACACACCCCTTTAGTCCCCTCTAGAGAGGGGATTTAGGGGTGTGTTGTCTGGCGGCCAACTTGCAGGTTTCCCCAAAAATCAATGCCTGTTTTTGGATTGTAAAATGCAAAATTTTAAAATTTACAATCTGCAACTTGCATTTTACAACGGAGCGATGTGACAATGGGGTTGAGCAGGCGAAAGACAAGGATGATTGCATTAGAAACCCTTTATCAGTTAGATATCGCTGAGGGGGATATAGATGACATTATAACCGCACAGGCAGAAACAAGAAAACTTAAAGAAGATGCAAAAGATTTTATTTTAAAATTGGTGAACGGAGTTTGGAAACACAGGGATGAAATAGACAGGTTGATAGAGGCAAATGCAGACAACTGGGCTATAGATAGAATCACTGTTATAGACAAGAGTATTTTAAGGCTTGCATCTTTTGAACTGCTTTATTGCAATGATATTCCTTTTAAGGTCGTTATTGATGAAGCGATAGAACTTGGAAAGATATACGGGACAGAGGATTCCCCGGCGTTTATAAATGGTATGTTGGATAAGATGGCCAGAGGGATTGCTTTAAGAACGGAGGAAATTGAAAAATGACAGAAAAGAGGAATTAGGAAACAGGAAAGAGTTTTTCTCTCTTCTAATTTCTCTTTTCTAATTTCTGATTTTTACTAATGGAGCAAAGCGACATGGACGGACTTATAAAAGAAAAGCTTCCTCAGCACATTGCCATTATTATGGATGGTAATGGTCGTTGGGCAAACAAGAGATTTCTTGGCAGGATAAACGGCCACAGAAAAGGAATTGAGGTTGTCAAGGATACAGTGGAATTCTGTCGAGAGATTGGTATTGGTTATCTTACTCTCTATACGTTTTCTAAAGAAAACTGGAATAGGCCTCAAACAGAGGTTGGCGCCCTGATGGAATTACTGGAGCAGCATTTAAGGAGCGAACTTATAAAATTGGTAAGAAACGATATACGATTCAGGGCAATCGGCAACATAGGGGAACTTCCGGCCAAGGTGCAGAAGATTATAAAAGAAGTTGAGGATAAGACTATGAATAATACAGGAATGATTCTTAATCTTGCTTTGAGCTATGGAGGAAGGGCTGAGATTGTAGAGGCCGTAAAGAGGATTGTCATGGAAGTAAGGCAAGATAAGATTGGTGTTGCTGACATTACAGAAGAGGTTTTTGCGAAATATCTTTATACTGCCGGCGATCCTGATCCCGACCTCCTTATAAGGACAAGCGGTGAATTTAGGATAAGTAATTTTCTTTTATGGCAAATGGCATACACAGAAATATATGTTACGGATGTCTTATGGCCTGACTTTAGCAGGCAGCATCTCATTGAAGCGCTCATTGATTTTCAAAATAGGGAAAGAAGATTTGGCCTGGTTGGAGAGCAGGTAAAGATATAGTCAATGACAAATATAAGTAGATACTAGAATAAATTTCTAATTTCTAAATCCTAATTTCCAATAAAATGTTAAATATCAAAAAACACCTGTCTGCCATAGCACAGGCAGGTTGGAAATTTAGTCATTGGACATTTCATTAGAAATTACTTCATTGAAAATGGAGGTAAATATTTGAAAAGGGTAATAACTGGTTTTTTACTTGGTTCTTTATTTATTCTTTTGGTTCTCTACGCAACTGCTTTTTTGTTTTTTGCCTTAGTTACTTTAATAATCAGTCTTGCCCTGCTTGAATACTATAAAATAACAGTCGGCCAGGAAAAGGGCTTGCTGTTTATCGGAACTTTGCTTGGGGCGATAGTTCCTGTTATAATTTATTTCATTGGCCTTCGAGGGATTGCCGGCTATCTAATAATTGCAGTTTTCTTTATATTCACATACTGCCTTTTTATCCATAAGCAGCTTGTTTCTGCTGCCAGCCGCATAGGCATAGGAATTCTTGGGGTTACTTATATAGCATTTCCCCTTTCTCATATTATAGCGCTCAGGAAATTGGAACACGGCAGTTTGTGGGTTTTATTTCTAATTTTGATTGTATCCGCAAACGACATATTTGCATATTATATAGGCAGAGGTATCGGAAGGCATAAACTTTCTCCGGTAGTGAGCCCTAACAAGACCATGGAGGGTGCATTAGGCGGACTTATAGGCGGAGTCGTAGTTGCAATAGTATTTCAGCGTTTTTTCTTGGCGCACATTGCATTGAATGAGGCGCTGCTTGCAATATTTATAGGTATATTGGGCCAAACGAGCGACCTCTTTGAATCCCTTATCAAAAGAAGTGCCGGCGTGAAGGATTCAGGACACATCCTTCCCGGTCATGGCGGCGTACTAGACAGGGTAGACAGTCTCATCTTCCCAATCCCATTCCTATATTATTATCTTATTATTTTTCGGGTATAAAAATGGCAAAAAAACTTGCAATTCTTGGCTCTACAGGTTCTATAGGCCAGAGCACCCTTGAGATTGTCAGAAGGCATCCAGACAGATTTAAGATAATAGCCCTTGCAGCAGGTAGGAATAAAGACCTGTTCAAAAGGCAGATAAAGGAATTCAAGCCAAAGGTTATATCGCTTACAGATGCAAAAGACATCAATGAATTAAAACTAGATTTATCATATAAACCTAAATCTTATTATGGAGACGATGGTTTGCTCGAAACAGCTACCTGCGGTGTGGATTTGGTGGTCTCTGCACTGGTTGGGGCAAGTGGCCTTGCACCGACCCTGGCTGCTATAAAAGCAAAAAAAGATATTGCCCTTGCTAATAAAGAGGTTCTTGTTATGGCAGGTGGATTAGTGATGAAGGAGGTCAAAAAAAATAAGATTAACCTTCTTCCCATTGACAGCGAACACAGCGCCATATTTCAGTCTCTTGTGGGTCATAAAAAGGGAGACATAAAAAGACTGATACTAACTGCATCCGGCGGCCCTTTTTTAAACCTGCCTATTGAAAAGTTGTCAGACATCACCCATGAACAGGCATTGAATCATCCAAAGTGGAAGATGGGTAAAAAGGTTACCATAGATTCAGCAACGCTTATGAATAAAGGTTTGGAGGTAATTGAGGCTATGTGGCTTTTTGATATGCTGCCTGAAAAGATAGGCGTCCACATCCATCCTCAGAGCGTTGTTCATTCTATGGTTGAATATATTGACGGTTCTATTGTGGCCCAACTTGGGCCAACGGATATGAAAGGGCCTATATCTTACGCCCTTACCTATCCTGATGAGAGAATTGACTGCGGTATTGGTTCGCTTGACCTTTGTAAAATGGATAAACTTACATTTATGGAGCCTGACAAAGACAGATTCCCGGCGCTTAGGCTTGCATATGAGGCAATAAAGACAGGCGGTGTTATGCCGGCAGTGCTGAATGCCGCTGACGAAGTTGCAGTGGAGGCGTTTTTAGAGAAGAAAATTAAATTTACAGATATAACGGAGATTGTAGAAGACACGATGGAAAAATACAGAAGCCAGAAGCCGGAAGCCAGAAGCCAGAATAAAAAATCTAAAATTCAGCGCTCAGCGCCCAGCACATCACAATTGGAAGAAATATTGGAAGCTGATAAATGTGCCAGAGAATTGGCAAAGGAGATAGTAAAAAAAATAAGTAATAGGCAGTAATGTAGGGTGGGCTGTGCCCACCATCAATCTAATAAAAAGGGGATACAATGACAACGGTTATATCATTTTTAGTAGTTCTCGGTATTTTAGTTTTTATACATGAACTTGGCCACTTTATTATTGCAAAGCTTTCAGGGGTCGGAGTGTTAAAATTTTCCCTCGGTTTCGGGCCTAAGATAATCGGCGTAAAAAGGGGTGAAACAGAATATCTAATATCCCTTCTGCCGCTCGGTGGCTATGTGAAGATGGTTGGTGAATCAACCGGTGAAGAGGTAAGCCCAACTGACAATGAAAGATCATTTGCCAAGAAACCTCTTTCAAAAAAGGCGGCAATAGTTGCAGCAGGGCCGATAATGAACCTTACTCTGGCATTTTCGCTTCTGCCGCTTATATACCTCATAGGAATCCAAGTTCCTGCATATTTGGATAAAGAGCCTATAGTCGGCTATGTTGTGATGGGTGAAAATGCCGATAAGGCAGGTTTAAAAAAGGGAGATGTAATAGAATCAATAGACGGCACGTATATTAAAAACTGGGAGGAGCTTAATACCGCTATTATCTCCAACCCGAATAAAGCGCTCAAACTCATAGTTAAAAATAATGGTAGGGTTCAAGATATTACATTTACCCCCGAAGCCTCTTCTCAAACCGGTGGAGGGGTTAGCGGATTTTTCCCTCCCATGAGTCCTACTGTGGGCGGGCTTATTCAAGGATTGCCTGCTGAAAAAGCCGGGCTAAAGATTGGCGATACAATCCTTTCTGTTGACGGGGTTAAGATAGACCACTGGATAGAACTCCAACAGGCAATCCAGAGTCAGAAGCAAGAAGCAGGAAGTCAGAAACAAGAAGCAAGAGGCCAGAAACCAGAAACTGAAAAGAAAGAAGCAGCAGAGGAAAGACTTTTTCAGGTAAAAAGAGGGAATGAGATATTTGAACTCCGCATTAAGTCGCAGTGGAATGAAAACATAAAGGGATATGCAATAGGTGTATCACCTTTTCAGGATACGGTTACAAGACGTTATGGCCCTGCTGGAGCAGTTGTTGAGGGGGTAAAAAAGATGGGCGAATTAACCATAATGACATTTGTAATTATAAAAAAGCTTTTTGTCGGAGAGATATCCATTAAAACACTTGGCGGCCCTTTAATGATTGCTCAGGTGGCAGGACAGGCTGCTGAGTCAGGCCTGACAGCGCTTCTTTCTCTCATGGCATTCTTAAGCCTGCAGTTGGGCATATTGAACCTATTACCAATCCCTGTTCTGGATGGTGGTTTTCTTATATTCTTTGGCATAGAGGCGCTCCGGGGCAAGCCATTGAGCGAGAGGATTATGACCATGACCCAGAATATAGGAATTGGTCTTCTGGTTTTATTGATGCTATTTGTGACATACAACGATGTGATGCGGCTAGATATAATTGGGTTTTTACGTAGATTGATAAATTAAAATTTCGGCTATCAGCGATCAGCAACCAGCTTAAATAATTTTACGGATAGCTAATAGCTGACTGCTGATAGCTTAAAGCTGAGGGCTATGAAAATACTTGCTATAGATACTGCCACTGCGTCAGGGAGCATTGCACTGCTTGAAGATGGCCGGCTCATTGCTGAATTAACAACCTGTATTCAAGAAACCCATGCAGAGAGACTGCTGCCTTCAATAAAAACCCTTCTGCATGGTATTGGTGCAAGCATAGAAGATGTTGATGGTTTTGCACTAGCTGCAGGACCGGGTTCTTTTACAGGGCTGCGGATTGGACTTTCAACTATCAAGGGGCTTGCATGGAGTTTAAACAAGAAGGTGGTTTGCGTCTCAACTTTAGAGGCGCTGGCAATGAATCTGCCTTATTCTGACAAACAGATATGCCCTTTGTTGGATGCGCGGAAAAAAGAGGTTTATGCGGGTATCTACAAGTTTCAAGATGCAAGTTTCAAGATGCAAGATAATGATAGACTTGAAACCTGCGGCCTGCAGCTTGCAACTTGTCTTATGCCCGATGCTGCCTTAAGCCCTGAAGCACTTATTGAGAGAATAACAAAGTCGACAATATTTCTTGGTGATGGTCTAAAGGTATATGGAAATCCTATTAAAGCTATGCTAAAGGATAAGGCTATTATTGCCCCCGAGTATCTGTGGACAATAAAGGCATCAAACATCGGCTTGCTGGCATGGAAGAGATTTAAAAATGGGGATAGTGACAGCCCTCAAACTGTTGAGCTTAAATATCTGAGACCCTCAGAGGCAGAACTTAAGATGAGGAAAGGCTAAGGTCAAGGTTAAGGTCAAGGTTAAGGTTGAGGTTAAGGTTGAGGAAATTCTAAACCTTTACCTCAATCTTAACCTGTATTTTCTCGGGTTGACAAGCAAAAGATGTTATACTAATATCTGTTAAACTAGTAATATGATTACACAGATTACAAAGGCAGATTACACAGAGAAAGAATATTTTTTAAATCTGTCTAATCGTCGTATAAAATCTGTGCAATCAATTTAAAGAGGAGGCCATTCTATGAAAGCATTAGATGGGGGCTTTTTAAGGAGGTTACTGGAAAGGGATGCTGAATTCAGAAGGATTTATGAGGTTCACATGGATTGTGAAAAAAGAGCTGCAAAACTTGGCAAAAAGATTTATGTGACAAGAGAAGAAGAGATTATAGAAAAGAAACTCAAGAAGATGAAGTTAGAACAAAAAGATAAACTGGAGGAGATGATTTCAAGAAGCAAGACGCAAGAAGCAAGAGGTCAGATATAAGAAGCGTGAGGTAAGATACAAGATTTTCTTGTTTCTTACTTCTGACCTCTTGTTTCTTCAGTGACTATGCGTAGCGACAGGGTAAAAAAAGGACTTGAAAGGGTTCCACACAGGGCGCTGCTCTATGCAACGGGTCTGACAAAAGAGGAGATGGACAGGCCGTTTATAGGCGTTGCCACATCCTTCAATGACCTTGTGCCCGGGCATATCGGCATGAGGACTCTTGAGAGATTTATTGAGAAGGGCGTGCATACAGGCGGCGGTCATTCATTCCTTTTCGGCGTGCCTGCCATATGCGATGGCATTGCCATGGGGCATACAGGCATGCATTACTCTCTGCCGAGCAGAGAGCTCATTGCTGACATGATTGAGTCTGTGGCAGCAGCTCATGCTTTGGATGGGTTGGTGCTTCTTACAAACTGCGATAAGATAACGCCGGGAATGCTCATGGCTGCTGCAAGACTTGATGTGCCTTCAATTGTTGTTACAGCAGGGCCAATGCATACAGGCATGTATAAGATGAAGCGCCGCTCGTTTGTCCGCGATACATACGAGGCAATTGGCAGGTTCAAGAATAAGGAGATAACCGAGCAGGAGCTTTCAGACCTGGAATTCTGTGCATGCCCCGGCGGCGGTTCGTGTCAGGGAATGTATACTGCAAATACTATGGCGTGTGTTACTGAAGCGCTTGGCATGTCTCTCGTCGGCTGCGCAACCGGTCTTGAAGGCTCTGCCGACAAGAGGAGAATTGCATTTGATTCAGGTGTGCGCATAGTTGAGATGGTCAAAGAGGATTTAACACCCGGAAAGGTTATGATAAGGGGTGCGTTTGAAAACGCAATAAGGATTGACATGGCGCTTGGCGGCTCAACAAATACAGCACTCCATATACCAGCGATTGCGCATGAGGTAGGCATTAAACTACCCCTTGAAATATTTGACACGATAAGCAGGGAAACTCCGAATATTGTCAAATTAGAACCTGCAGGCGATCATTTCATGGAAGACTTGGAATATGCCGGTGGGATTCCTGCTGTTATGAACAGATTGAAAAGTCTTTTAAAAGACAATATCACGGTCTCAAAAAAAAATATAAAAGAGATTGCTGAACAGGCCAAGGTTAATGATAGTGATGTAGTAAGGACAATAGAAAATGCATATTATAAAGAGGGGGGCATTGCGGTTTTAAAGGGAAATCTCGCTCCTAACGGCTGTGTTGTAAAGCAGACTGCTGTGAATGAAAAGGCGAAATATTTTATAGGTAAGGCAAGGTGTTTTGATTCAGAAGAGGCTGCAATGCAGGCAATACTCAATGGAAAGATAAAAGACGGTGATGTTATTGTTGTAAGATATGAAGGGCCTAAAGGAGGACCCGGCATGAGGGAGATGCTTGCGCCCACAGCGACTATCACCGGCATGGGCATGGCAGATAAGGTTGCGCTTATTACGGATGGAAGATTCTCCGGCGGCACACGGGGACCGTGCATAGGTCATATCTCGCCCGAGGCAATGGAGGGCGGGCCAATAGCATTTGTTCAGGATGGAGATGGGATAGAGATAGATATTCCGAACAGAAAGATAGAGTTGAAGGTAGAGGGCAAAGAGTTAGAAAAAAGAAAGTCAAACTGGACGCTATTTTACAAACCTGCGATTTGCCTGCCATACTTCGTTATCGGACAATTTTTACTCCTCACCGTATCGGTGAACATACGGCTCGTCGTAAAAATTGTCCGCTGCCTCGTCTGGCAGGCAACTTGCAGGTTTCCCCAAAAATCAAAGTCTATTTTTGGGTACCCTCAGGTAAAATTTATATGAAAAAGAACGGTGCACAGATATTTCTTGAAAGCTTATTAAAGGAAGGCGTGGATACCATATTCGGTTTTCCTGGCGGCGCTGTTTTACCTATATATGATGCGCTTTATGGCGTAACTGCCTTAAAACATATTCTGGTGCGGCATGAACAGGGTGCTGTGCATATGGCAGATGGCTATGCAAGGGCAAGCGGAAAGCCAGGCGTTGTTCTGGTTACCTCCGGTCCCGGTGCAACAAACACTGTTACAGGGATTGCGACAGCGTATATGGATTCTATTCCCATTGTTGTTTTTACAGGCCAGGTGCCAACTGCCCTTATTGGCAATGATGCCTTTCAGGAGGCAGATATTGTCGGCATTACAAGGCCGTGTACTAAACATAATTATCTGGTCAAGGACATAAAAGATTTAACCAGGATTATAAAAGAGGCATTTTACATAGCTACAACAGGAAGGCCTGGCCCTGTGCTGGTGGATATTCCAAAGGATGTTTTAAGCGCATCTGCTGAGTTTAAGTATCCTGAAAAGGTTGAGTTGAAAAGTTATCAGCCAACATATAAGGGACATATTGGCCAGATAAAAAAAGCAGTTGAATTAATCATCAAAGCAAAAAGACCTGTGTTATATACAGGCGGCGGAGTTGTTTTATCAGATGCATCTGATGAACTTAGGGTATTTGCAGAAAAGTTGAATATCCCTGTTACAAACACGCTCATGGGACTCGGCGGTTTCCCCGGCACGCATCCGCTTTTTCTCGGAATGCTCGGCATGCACGGCACATACTGCGCCAATATGGCCGTAACAAACACAGACTGCCTCATAGCAATCGGCGCCAGATTTGATGACAGAGTTACGGGTAAAATAGATGAGTTTGCGCCTTATGCAAAGGTAATCCATGTTGACATTGACCCCACATCTATCAGCAAAAACGTCAGGGTTGATGTGCCAATCGTCGGAGATGTGAAATCAGTTCTCAAAGACATGCTCAAGGCACTAGATGAGATAAAGGGTCGTTCCCACGCAGAGCGTGGGAACGAGAAGGCGCAGAAGGATGCTCTTGCCGAATGGCACGAACAGATTAAACAGTGGGGAGAGACGCATAAACTTTCTTACAAGTTGGACGAGAAAAAAATAAAACCGCAATATGTCATAGAAAGGATTTATGATCTGACAAAAGGCAAGGCCATTATCACCACTGAAGTCGGCCAGAACCAGATGTGGGCAGCGCAGTTTTATAAATTTGATAAACCAAGGACATTTTTGACATCAGGCGGCCTTGGAACTATGGGTTTTGGTTTTCCTGCCGCCATTGGAGCGCAGTTTGCATTTCCTGACAAAATAGTCATTGATATTGCAGGTGATGGCAGTATTCAGATGAATATACAGGAGTTGGCAACTGCAGTTCAGTATAAACTGCCTGTAAAGATTGCAATACTTAATAATAAATTCCTCGGTATGGTCAGACAATGGCAGGAGTTTTTCTATGAAAAGAGATACTCATATACATGCATGGATGTTGCCCCTGATTTTGTAAAGGTAGCAGAGGCATATGGTGCGGTTGGGTTAAGGGCAACAAAGCCAGAAGATGTAGACGGTGTTATAAAAGAGGCCCTGGCTGTCAAGAACAAACCTGTATTTATGGATTTTAATATTGACAGGGAAGAGGATGTCTATCCAATGGTTCCTGCAGGCCAGCCGTTGAATAAGATGCTGCTGGTATGAAGACAGATGAAAGGTGGAAGGAAAGAGAAAAGAGGAAATAGAAAAGAGTTTTTCTAATTTTTAATTCCTATTTCCTGATTCCTGTGGTTGGGTGGAAGGATGCGTCACACCATATCAATTCTTGTAGACAATGAGTTTGGCGTCTTGAGCAAGGTCTCCAGCCTTTTCTCTGGCAGGGGCTTCAATATTGAAAGCCTGTGTGTTGCGGAGACCCTTGACCCGAAGGTTTCAAGGATGACGATTGTTACTACAGGAGATGACCAGATTGTAGAGCAGATTACAAAGCAGCTGAATAAGCTTATCAATGTTATCAAGGTAAGCGATCTGACAGCCGAAGAGCACATTGAAAGGGAATTAGCCCTGATAAAGGTCAATGCAAATGCAGATGACAGAGCTGAGATACTGAGCGTTATAGATATCTTCAGAGGCAAGGTTGTTGATGTAAGCCCAACAACATATACTATTGAGATGACAGGCGATGCAGAAAAGGTGGGCGCTATTACAGAGCTTTTAAGGCCATTCGGTATTAAAGAGATAGTAAGAACAGGTAAGATTGCAATGGCAAGAAGCCCGAAGAGTGGGAAGTAAAATCCAAATGTCAAAATCCAAAGTCCAAATGAATATCCAATTCCAAAAAGGCAAATGTTAAATTTGAGTTTCGAACTTCGGATTTTATTTCTATTTGACATTTGAAATTTGTCATTTGACATTTTAATAAGGAGGATACGAATGAAGGTTTATTATGACAAGGATGCTGATATAGAGATTATCAGGTCAAAAAAAGTAGCTGTCATTGGTTACGGCAGCCAGGGACATGCCCACTCGCAGAACTTGAAAGAGAGCGGCGTTGATGTAGTTGTGGGGCTCAGAAAGAACGGCGCTTCGTGGAAAAAGGCGGAGGCCGCTGGTCTCAAGGTAAGAGATGTTGCAAACGCTGTGAAACAGGCTGATGTTGTTATGATACTTGTGCCGGATGAATTACAGGGCGACCTTTATAAAAATGAGATTGGGCCTAATCTTAAAAAAGGCGCATATCTCGCCTTTGCACACGGTTTCAATATCCATTTTGGTCAGATTGTGCCGGATGCAAGCATCAATGTATTCATGGTTGCTCCAAAGGGGCCTGGGCATTTGGTACGACACGAATATACAAAGGGGAATGGTGTGCCAACACTTATTGCTATTCATCAAGATCCGGCAAAACATACAAAAGATGTGGCGCTTGCTTATGCATCTGCAATTGGCGGCGGAAGGGCAGGCATTATTGAGACAACCTTTAAAGATGAAACAGAGACAGACCTGTTCGGAGAGCAGGCTGTTTTATGCGGCGGCGCAACAGCGCTTGTAATGGCAGGTTATGAGACGTTGATTGAGGCAGGTTATCCGGAAGAGATGGCATATTTTGAATGTCTGCATGAACTAAAACTCATTGTTGATTTGATATACGAGGGCGGAATATCAAACATGAGATATTCCATCAGCAATACTGCCCAGTATGGCGACCTGACCAGAGGGCCGAGGATAGTAACAGAAGAAACAAAAAAGGAGATGAAGAAGATACTGACAGAAATACAAAACGGCGCATTCGCAAAGGAATGGATGCTGGAAAATAAGGCAAACAAGCCTGTGTTTACCGCACTTACAAGAAAAGGGCAGAATCATCCCATAGAAAAGGTGGGAGAAAAACTCCGCGCCATGATGCCGTGGCTTAAGAAGGGGAAGATTGTGGATAAGTCAAAAAATTAGGATGTGGGATGTGGGATGTGGGATTTTGTTTTGCCCACTTCCTACTTCCCACCGCCTATCTCCTAAATAGGGGGTGTATTTGGGGAGGATTCCATTGGCCAGGGAGGGTTATCCCTTTATCCTGGCCTCTATTTTTGCTATAATAATATGCTGGATGGTTGGCCTGAGAGGCCTAAGTTATGTTTTTTCTGGAGTGACTATTTTCATTATTTCTTTTTTTCGCGATCCGGAAAGAGATACACCTTCAGAAGAGGATTCCATTGTATCCCCTGCTGACGGCAAGATAATAATTATTGATAGAATATTTGAAGACCGCTTTCTTAAGAAGGATGCGGTAAAAATCAGCATATTTATGAATGTATTTAATGTTCATGTCAACAGAGTTCCGGTGTCAGGAAAGGTGTTGGATATTTTTTATAACCCAGGAAAGTTTTTTTCTGCGGACAAAGACAAGGCATCTCTTGAAAATGAACAGAATGCCGTGCTTATAGAGGCGGGCAATGGAAAGAGATTTGTTGTAAATCAGATTGCAGGGCTTATTGCCAGAAGGATAGTTTGCTATGCAAAAAAAGGAGACATGCTGGAAAAAGGCAAGCGGTTCGGTATGATAAGATTTGGCTCAAGGCTGGATGTATACCTGCCGGCTGACTGCAGAACAGATGTGAGTCTTGGCGATACGGTAAAGGCTGGCAGCACAATATTAGCGTATTGGTAGAATGATGAAATAAATTTACGATTTACGAATTACAAGTTCAAATCTAAAATCGTAAATCCTTTGTAGGAGGCGAAATATGATAGATGAAAATTTAAAGACAAGGCAAAAAGGCGGCATAAAAAGAGGGATATACCTTCTTCCTAACCTCATTACATCAGCTAGTCTTTTCGGAGGGTTTTATTCCATCATCGCATCTCTGGATGGGGAATTTGACAAGGCAGCTATTGCTATACTTATATCTGCTGTATTGGATGGGTTAGACGGAAGAATTGCGAGACTTACAAAGTCAACAAGCAAGTTTGGCGTTGAGTATGATTCGTTGGGAATTTGACAAGGCAGCTATTGCTATACTTATATCTGCTGTATTGGATGGGTTAGACGGGAGAATTGCGAGACTTACAAAGTCAACAAGCAAGTTTGGTATTGAGTATGATTCGTTGTCAGATCTGATAGCATTTGGACTTGCACCTGGCATATTAATATTTACATGGGCGCTGCGGCCTTTTGACCGGTATGGCTGGCTGGCTGCATTTTTGTATGTGGTGTGCGGGGCATTAAGACTTGCCAGGTTCAATATACAGATAAATACCATTGAGAGCAAAAGGTTCAACGGCCTGCCGATTCCTGCTGCTGCTTCTCTTGTAGCCGCAACCGTGTTGATATTTTATCATTTCGGCTATGAGGATATCACCAAACATATAACCATATTGATTATGGTTTATGCCCTTGCATTCCTCATGGTGAGCAATGTCAAATATTACAGCTTCAAGGAATTAAATCCTGCACAGCGTATGCCATTCAGGCTGTTGGTAGGATTGATATTTTTGCTTATTGTTATAGCCGCAGAACCACAGGTGATGTTTTTTGTGCTGACACTGGGTTATGCAGTATCAGGACCAATAACTACCCTGTTGGATAGAAGGGCAAAGAAAGCAGTAGCACAACAGGAGTTGCATCATAAGGAAAGGTGAGATAAAGAAGAGTCAGAGATTCAAAGAGTCATAGCAAAAATACCTTTAACGTTATTGGTTTTTTAACTCTGACTCTCTGACTCTTTGACACTCCGACACTTATTTATTATGACTGACTATGTAAAAATATTTGATACTACCTTAAGGGATGGCGAGCAATCTCCCGGCGCCTCCATGAATGTAGAAGAAAAGGTAATGATTGCGCGTCAGCTTGCAAGGCTTGGTGTTGATATAATTGAGGCAGGTTTTGCCATAAGCTCACCCGGAGATTTTGAGGCCGTGAGAAGGATTAGCCATGAGGTGGAAGGCCCTGTGGTGTGCAGCCTTGCACGGGCAAAACCGGAAGACATTGACAGGGCATGGGAGGCGTTAAAGGGTGCGCCCAAACCGCGTATACACACATTTATTTCTACATCCGATATTCATCTGAAACACCAGTTCAGGATGACAAGGGAAGAGGCAAAAAAGCGTGCGGTGGAAATGGTGAGGCGCACAAAGGGTTATGTGCATGATGTGGAGTTTTCTCCTATGGATGCCAGCCGTTCCGAGAGAGAATATCTCTATGAAGTTCTTGAAGCTGTTATAGATGCAGGTGCCATAACGGTTAATATACCTGATACCGTGGGCTATGCAATCCCGTCTGAATTCGGGGCATTGATAAAGGCTATTAAGAGTAATGTTAAAAATATAGACAAGGCCGTAATATCTGTACATTGCCATAATGACCTCGGCCTTGCTGTGGCAAATTCCCTGGCCGCTGTAATTAACGGAGCAAGACAGGTAGAATGTACTATAAACGGCATCGGCGAGAGGGCAGGCAATGCCTCTATGGAAGAGATAGTGATGATACTGAGGACGCGGAAGGATATTCTGCATATTGATACAAGGATAAACACCGAGCATATACATCCTACGAGCAGACTCATAAGCAGTATTACCGGCATAATGGTTCAGCCGAACAAGGCGATTGTCGGTGATAATGCCTTTGCCCATGAGTCAGGTATTCATCAGGACGGTTTGTTAAAGGAAAAGACTACCTACGAAATAATGAGGCCTGAATCCATAGGCATTGCTCAGTCAACACTTGTTATGGGCAAACATTCAGGGAGACATGCATTCAAGACAAGGCTCAAGGAGTTAGGTTATGAATTGTCTGAAGAGAATCTGAATAAGGCCTTCGAGAGGTTTAAAATTCTTGCAGACCGGAAAAAAGAAGTCTTTGACGAGGATATAGAGGCCATTGTGGCTGATGAGATCTTGAGGATAGAAATACCAGATAGGTTTAAACTGGACAAATTAAATGTGGCGAGCGGTACAGAGTCGACCCCCACCGCAGCAGTAGAAATGTATATAGACGGCAAGCATGTAAAAGAGAAAGGGGTTGGCGACGGACCTGTGGATGCAGCCTATAAAACTATTGCGAAGATGACAAAAACAAAAAGTAAACTGCTGCGCTATTCTGTTAATGCAATAACCGGAGGGACAGATGCACAGGGTGAGGTAACTGTCAGATTGCAGGAGGACGACCACATCGTCTTGGGTCAGGGTGCGCATACTGACATTATAGTTGCCAGCGCCAAAGCATATATAAATGCATTGAATAAATTGGAATATAGGAAAAGAGAGAAAAAGGAGATGTTGGTGTGATAAATACAAATTATAGGTTTGAGGTTGGGAGGAAAAGAATTTATATGCCGATGACCATTACCGAAAAAATACTTGCAAAACACGCCGGGCTGAAAGAGGTGAAGCCCGGGCAGCTTATCAATGCAAAGGTGGATATTGCGCTGGGCAACGATATCACCGCGCCCATTGCCATCAAGGAGTTCAAGGCCAGCGGCGCAAAAAAGGTGTTCAATAAAAACAAGGTCGTGCTGGTGCCTGACCACTTTACGCCGAACAAGGATATAAAATCCGCTGAGCAGTGTAAAGTGCTTCGGAATTTTGCGCATGAACAGAAACTCAAGCACTACTTCGACGGCGGCGATGTGGGCGTGGAACATGCGCTCCTTCCTGAGAAAGGGATCGTTGTGCCGGGCGATCTGGTTATCGGCGCGGACAGCCACACCTGCACCTACGGCGCGCTGGGCGCATTCGCAACGGGCGTGGGATCAACGGATTTGGCCGCAGCTATGGTTACGGGCGAGGCATGGTTCAAGGTTCCCGAATCCATGAAATTCATCTTCAAAGGCAAGTTCAACAAATGGGTTGAAGGGAAAGACCTGATACTTTATCTAATCGGCGAGATCGGCGTTGACGGCGCGCTCTACCGGGCGATGGAGTTCTGCGGCTCTGCGATTGAACGGCTCTCCATGGACAGCCGCCTTTCCATGTGCAATATGGCAATTGAGGCAGGCGCAAAAAACGGCATCATTGCCCCGGATAAAACCACCAAGACATATGTGGATAAAAGGGCTGAGAGGCCGTATAAATTTTACTCAAGCGATGAGAACGCAATTTACTGCGATGTGCGGGAATACGACTGTGCCGACATTGAGCCGCAGGTTGCCTTCCCCCATCTGCCGGAGAACACAAAAAATATCTCCGATGTGGGGAATGTGCCGATTGATCAGGTGGTCGTAGGCTCATGCACCAACGGCAGGATGGAGGATTTAAGAGTTGCCGCAAAGATAATGAAGGGCAAAAAGATCGCATCCTCCACACGGATGATTATCATTCCGGCAACGCCGCTCATTTACAAACAAGCTATGGATGAAGGGTTGTTTGATATTTATCTCAAGGCAGGCGCGATCATCAGCCCTCCCACCTGCGGCCCGTGCCTCGGCGGACACATGGGAATTCTTGCGGAAGGCGAGCGGGCTTTGGCAACCACCAACAGAAATTTCGTGGGCAGGATGGGACACCCCAAGAGCGAGGTCTATCTCGCAAACCCGGCAGTTGCCGCAGCAACAGCAGTCAAAGGCAGGATAGCGCATCCGGATGAAGTGATTAAGAAACATTTTTGATTTTCGATTGTCGATTTTCGATTTTTTTAATTCGCAAATCGCAATTCGTAAATCGTAAATCGTAAATTGCAATGGCCAAGCCTTCTTACTATCGTCCCTCTTTTGATATTCTTGCTCCTTTGTATGATTTGGGAATATGCATTATAGGTTTACTGTTTGGTGGTGAGAAGAATTTAAGAAGGTCTGCGATAGAGGCAATCAATCCTGTAGCGGGTTGCAGGATTCTTGAGGCTTGCTGCGGTACTGCCACCCTTTCTCTTATGGCAGTAGAAAAAGGTGCAGAGGTATATAGCATTGATATAAGCCGCGGCATGTTAAATGTTGCGAGGGAAAAAGCACAAAGGCAAAAAGCAGAACTCAGATTAGTTCGGTCAGATGTACTTTCAATCCCTTTTAAAGAAAAAACCTTTGATGGAGTAATTGCTTCAATGGGGCTGCATGAAATACCTTTTGATGCGGTAAGACTGATATTTAAGGAAGTAAAAAGAGTTTTAAAAGACGACGGAAGGTTCGTTCTCTTTGATTATTATCAGGGGGAAGGTTTTGCGGGATTTATTCAGAAAATTTTTTTTATATTTGCTGAACATGAACCAGCAAGGGAGTTTATCAATGCTGATTTGCAAAAAGAATTAAGAGAGGCAGGTTTTAAAGAATTTCGTAGAAGGTTGCTGGCTGGGGGTACACTCCAGGTTATATCTGTAACAAGCTGAAGAATAATGAGATGGTATGAGTATAACGAAAAATATGATAGTTGAGGATGTGCTTACTCAATATCCGGAAACTCTGGATGTATTTGTAAAACAGGGTCACTGTTTCGGGCTTCTGGCAAACCCTGTGGCAAGAAAGTCTCTGGCAAGGTTTGTTACTATCGGCCAGGCATGCAAACTGCATTTCATAGATTTGGAAAAACTGTTGAAAGAGTTGAATGAGGTGGTGACGCAATAAAATGTAGTGGCGACCCTTGTGGTCTCCTGAAAAAGGAGGGGACAAGCCCCTCCCCTACTTTTTAGAATACGACAGAGAGAGGAAGTGGGTATGAAATTCAAAGGTAAGGCGTGGAAGTTTAGTGCAGATATTGATACCGACCAGATTATACCGGCAAGATATTTAAATACATCTGATCCGAAAGAGCTTGCAAGACACTGTATGGAGGATGCAGACCAGCAATTTGTAAATAAGATGAAGCCCGGAGATATCATTGTTGCTGATAAAAATTTTGGCTGCGGTTCATCAAGGGAACATGCGCCCATTGCCATAAAAGCAGTGGGGGTTTCATGCGTCATCGCAAAGAGCTTTGCCAGAATATTTTACCGCAATTCATTCAACATGGGTTTGCCGATATTGGAATGCCCTGAGGCAGTGGACGCCATAAAAGAAGGTGATGAAGTAGAAATAGATTTAAACAGTGGCGAGATTGCCATTATGCAATCGCAAATCGAAAATCGTAAATCGCAAATCTTTAAGGCTCAGGCAATCCCTCCGTTTATGCAAGAGCTTATAAATACAGGCGGGTTGATGAAATGGGTGAAAAAGAAAGTGAAAACAGGTTAAAGTTGAGGCTGAGATTGGGGTGAAGGGTTTTCTTATCTTTGACCTTAACCTCAACCTTGTATTTTTGAAAAAGGGGGAGTTGAATGAAAAAGGAAGGAACAAGGAGCAAGGTAATTTCCAGCGAAAAGCTCCATATAGAAAACAAGACTATTTTTGTAGACCTAAAAGAAAACGAGGGAGGTAAGTTCCTGCAAATTGCGGAGCTTTCCAATGACAGGAGAAGCACGGTAGTAATACCTCATAGTGGGTTGCCTCAGTTTGTTGAGGCTATACGGAAAATAGCAGAATAAGAAATCCTAAATCCTAATGTCTAATCCCCGATGAAGGCCTTCGGGGACATGTTTCTAATGAAACATTAGAAGAATTCCTAAGTTCTAATTTCTAATTTCTAATAAAATTAAAAAATCAAGCCTTGAAGTTTCATTTGTTATTAGAAATTAGGATTTAGAAATTAGGAATTTTATTGTAGCATCTACTTATTTTTATCGTTGACTATAAAAAGGGAGGCGTCATTGAATAAATATACAATCGCCGTTTTGCCAGGTGACGGCATTGGGCCCGAAATAGTCGGAGAGGCTGTAAAAGTTTTAATGGCAGTCGGCAAGAAGCATAAAATATGCTTTGAAACAAAAGAAGCTCTCGTTGGTGGCGCATCTATTGATAAATATGGCATTCCACTTACAGAAGAGACTTTAAAGCTTGCAAATTCAAGTGACGCCGTACTTTTAGGTGCTGTTGGCGGGCCAAAGTGGGAGGGGCTTGATTATTCCATAAGGCCGGAACGGGCTTTGCTTGCGCTCCGAAAAGAACTCGGCCTTTTTGCAAATTTAAGGCCCGCAAAAATTTATCCTGTTCTTGCTGATGCATCTACCTTAAAAAAGGAAATTATTGAAGGCGTGGATATCATGGTGATTCGGGAGCTTACCGGAGGCCTCTATTTCGGAACGCCCAAAGGTGTTGAAAAACTTCCGGACGGCACAGAGCGCGGAGTGAACACCATGATTTACACAACTCCGGAGATTGAGCGGATAGCAAAGGTCGCCTTTGATGTGGCGCGCAAGAGAAGAAAAAAGGTTACATCAGTTGATAAGGCCAATGTGCTTGAAACCACAGAACTGTGGAGGAGGGTTGTTACAAAAGTGCATAAAGATTACCAGGATGTTGAACTAAACCACATGTATGTAGACAACTGTGCCATGCAGCTTGTGAGAAACCCAAAACAGTTTGATATTATAGTAACAGAAAATACATTTGGAGATATTCTTTCGGATGAGGCAGCAATGCTCACAGGTTCTATTGGTATGCTCCCTTCCGCAAGTCTCGGCGGAAAGGTTGGCATGTATGAGCCTATACACGGCAGTGCTCCTGATATAGCAGGACAGGGCAAGGCAAATCCAATTGCAACGGTCTTGTCTGTTGCAATGATGTTAAGATTTTCATTTAATCTGACGAAAGAGGCCGATGATATTGAAATGGCTGTTGAAGGTGTATTAAATAAGGGCTATCGTACTGCAGATATACATCAACCAGGCAAGAAATTGACTGGATGTAAAGAGATGGGCGAAGTTGTCGTTAACGAATTAGGTTAACCCAAAAATACAGTTGCATTTTTTGGGCTAATGCATCCAACATTAACATGGAAAGTATTTGAAAACTCTCTTTTCCCCGGAATATTTACAACATATAGTTAGTTAAAATAAATAGTGAAAGTTCGTCTTTGAAAAACCCCGCGACTTGCTGCAGAGTCAACAGTCTACCTTATCAACCTGCCCCTTTTACCCTTCCATAGAAGCAACAGCGGGCTTGCTACAAAGATTGATGAGTATGTCCCAACCAATACGCCGAGGAAGAGGGCAAGGGAAAAGTCGTGAATTACCTCGCCGCCTGCTATAAGAAGTGCGATTAATACAAGGAGTGTCGTGCCGGATGTAACAACTGTTCTACTCAAAACCTCATTGATACTCCTGTTGATTATGTCTTCAATAACCTCTTTACCTCTTTTTCTTAAGTTTTCTCTTATTCTGTCAAAAACAACAACTGTATCAGTCAGAGAATATCCTGCAAGTGTCAAAAGAGCGGTAATTATCAAAAGGTTTATCTCCTTATTTAACACGTAAAACACACCTAGTACTGCAAGGACATCATGGAAGGTTGCAATTACTGCTGCAATACCGAATATGAGTTCAAATCTCCATGCTACATATATGAGGATTCCCAAAAGAGATATGCCGACTGCCCACAGTGCATCTTTCTGGAGTTTTTGACCAACGGTCGGCCCAACAGCTGTGGTTGACTCTATAATAAACTTATTATCAGCAAACTCCTTTATAAAAACCTCCGTTATCTTATCGGAAGTTATTTTTAACTCGCCCTCTGTCTTTTTAAGTCTTATCAGCAACCTGTTGTTTCCTGCAAACTGCTGAAGTTCGGTATCCTTAAAACCGTCTTTATCTAATATCGTTCTTGCATTCTCAAGCACAAACGGTTTTTCAAACTTGAGCTGTATCGCTACTCCGCCTGTAAAATCAATGCCGAGGTTGGCCTTGCCCATTGGAATAAGCACTACTGCAACTATTCCCACTAAGGCCAATATTGCTGAAAATACAAAGGCATAATACCTTTTGCCGATGAAATCTATTTTCGTGTTTTTAATAAGTTCCAAGTTACATCCTCCTTGAAGTTAGGGGTATGGAGCTGGGGGCTAGGGACTCGGGATTATTTTTTACCAGCCCCCAGTCTCAAGTCCCCAGCCTCTGTTTTTATATACTTAACCTTTCCAGCCTTCTCATCTTGGTTATAAGGTCAAAAACCACCTTTGTGCCTATGAGGGCTGTAAATAGATTTATCAGTATGCCGATGCTTAATGATACTGCAAAGCCCTTGATTGGGCCGCTGCCAAACTGGAACAATACAGCCGCAGTAATTAACGTTGTTACATGGGAGTCTATAATAGTCCACCATGCCCTGTCATAGCCTGCATCAATGGCGGACCTTACTGTCCTGCCTGTTTTGAGTTCTTCCTTTATCCTTTCAAATATCAAAACGTTTGAGTCAACACCCATGCCAATTGTCAATATAATGCCAGCAATACCGGGTAGTGTAAGCGTTGCATTGAACCACGCCATAGCGCCGAGCAGCATAATAATATTTAATATCATCGCAAAATCAGAGATAAGGCCCGAAAGTTTATAATAAAAGAGCATAAAGCCGAGAACAAGCAATCCTCCTATTATGGCTGCTTTAACTCCTGCCATGATAGAGTCTTCGCCAAGGGAAGGTCCTACAGTAACATTCTGTATAATATTAACAGGTGCAGGCAATGCCCCTGCCCTGAGCACTATTGCTAGGTCAGTTGCTGTCTCATGCGTAAAACTGCCTGAAATCTGGGCCCTGCCGCCGCCTATCTTTTCCCTTATCACAGGTGCTGAATAGACATTTCCGTCAAGGATTATCGCCATCCGCTTATTTACATTCTGCGCTGTAACATCAGCAAATATTCTTGAACCCTCGCTGTCAAATGTTATGGACACATACGGCTCGTTAAACTGAGAATCTATTGCAACCCTTGCGTCTGTCAAAAGATCGCCGGTAAGAACGGCCTCTTTCTTTATAAGATACGGGGTTTGCCGGACAGTGCCTGTCTCTTTATCCACTCTTTTTTCGTAGAGAAGTTCATCCCCTTCAGGAATTTGACCGGTGCCATCTATGGCCTTTTTTAAATCTCCTGCCTCATCCACCATCTTAAACTCCAGTACAGCAGTCTTTCCTATCAGGGCTATGGCTCTTTCAGGGTCTTTTAATCCCGGAAGCTGGACTACTATCTCGTTTTTCCCCTGTGCATGGATAAGCGGTTCTGTAACGCCAAATTTATCAATCCTATTCCTGATGGTTTCAATGGCCTGCGAAGTGCTCCATTCTTTTATCCTCTTTGTTTCGCTGTCTGTGAGCGCATACGCAATGCTATTTTCCTTTTCAGATGTTTTCTTAAAGATTGGATAATTGTCGCCGACAGCTTTTTCCAATGACATTTTTACATCTGCACCTTGATATGAGATTAAAACCTCAAAGCCTTGTGTCTTTATCTCCGAGAATACAATTTTCTTTTCCTTGAGTAATACCTCCAGGCCCTTTATCAGCCTCTGGATATGGTTCTCAACAGCTTTTTCAGAATCAACCTGAAGAACAAGATGCATACCGCCCTGAAGATCAAGTCCAAGGGCTATTTTTGGAAACTTATCTTTCCACCATGAAGGAAGTGATTTGGATATAGGTGTTGAAGGCAGGAAAAGAACAACTGCAAGCAAGGAAAAAAAGCCGATTACAATAAACCGCCACAATATGCTTTTTGACATTTAAAAACCTCCAATAATACAGGCAAGAGGTTATAGGCTATGGGCTATAGGTTTTCCCCATTGCCTCTCGCCCATTGCCCATAGTCTATATTTTATTTCTTTTTCTTTGCAATTATATGTTCTTTAGCTACTTTGACCCGGACATTCTCCGCAATCTCCACTGTGGCAGCATCCTCTGCTACGCCGGTAATGGTTCCGTGTATGCCGCCTGAGGTAACAATAACATCACCTTTTTCCAGTTTGGAAATCATATTTTTGTGCTCCTTTGCCTTTTTCTGTTGCGGCCTTATGAGGAGAAAATAAAAGATTACAAATAGTATAACCAATGGGGCAAAGCTCATAAATTGTCCAATCCCCCCTGGTGCTGGTGCTTCATCTGCTGCAAATGCAACTGCTGTAAAAAAGTTTACCACGGTGATACCTCCCATTTTTAGTAGTCAGTAGACAGCATACAGTAAGCGGGGAAAGATTTTGTTTCCTGTCTACTGTCTACTGTCTTCCGTATTCAGATTTTTATAAAATTCTGTTTTGAATCCTTCGAATCTATTCTCTTCTATCGTCTTTCTTATATCCCGCATAAGGTTTGTGTAATAATAGAGATTATGCGTGGTGCCAAGCCGTGCTGCAAGTATTTCATTTGCAGCAAAAAGATGTCTTAAATATGCCTTTGAATAATTTTTGCATGTGTAGCAGCAGCAGCCATCCTCAACAGGATTTTGGTCATTTGCAAACAAAGCATTCCTTATACCTAATTTCCCGTGCTTTGTAAAGAGCGTTCCATTTCTGGCATTTCGTGTGGGC
The DNA here is from genome assembly GCA_016214995.1 of Deltaproteobacteria bacterium. Lineage (GTDB taxonomy): Bacteria > Desulfobacterota > GWC2-55-46 > UBA9637 > UBA9637 > JACRNJ01. The sequence goes on along the minus strand of JACRML010000059.1, from coordinate 61,229 downwards.
ATAACACAGTCAAACATATCAACACCCCGCGCGACCCCTTCTACTAAATCCTCTGGTGTGCCAACCCCCATAAGATACCTCGCTCTATCCTCCGGCAGAAGAGGAACGGTTGTGCCAACCATCTCGTACATGAGTACCTTATCTTCACCGACGCTCAATCCTCCTATCGCATAACCATCAAAGCCTATTTTAGTTATTTCCGCAGCGCTTTGTTTTCTCAAATCTTGAAACATGCCGCCCTGAACTATTCCAAATAGTGAACTGTGAACTGTAAGCTGTGAACTGTGAACAAACTTCTCCTTGCATCTTTTCGCCCATCTGTGTGTAAGCTCCATTGAATCCTTTGTATATTCATATGTAGAGGGATAGGGTGTGCATTCATCAAAGCACATGATAATATCGGCGCCGAGCGCCTCTTGAATCTCAATGGCCTTTTCAGGGCTTAAAAAGTGTTTTGAACCGTCGAGATGCGATTGAAAATAAACCCCCTCTTCCTTTATCTTGCGCAATTCATTATGGCTGAATACCTGATAACCGCCGCTGTCCGTGAGTATGGGCCTGTCCCAGTGCATAAATTTATGCAGACCGCCCATATTTTTTATCAACTCATGCCCCGGCCTTAAGTAGAGATGATAGGTATTGCTCAATATTATCTCTACCCCAATATCCTCAAGCTCTTCAGATGTCATGGCCTTTACTGTCGCCTGAGTGCCTACAGGCATAAATACAGGCGTATTAATCTGACCATGCGGCGTGGTGATTTTACCGAGCCTGGCTTGACTATGCAAATCTTTTTTTATCAGTTTAAAATCAAAAGCCATTTATTATCCGCAGAATAATATCTTATAGCGAAATAAAAATAAAGGGTTAAATATTTGGTAGCGTAGAATATTGGAGACATGGATAATGTCTAACTACAATTTCTAAATCCTAATGCCTAATTTTCAATAAAATGTTCAATGACTAAAATTTCAATGTGTTGATTTTTATTTGATATTTGACTTTTTATTAGAAATTAGGATTTGGAAATTAGAAATTTATTTAAAAAAGCTATCTGCTTATTTATGTCATTGACTATAGGTCTCCTCTTGACAATGCTACCGATTATTGCTATTTCGGCTTGCCATATGATTTCGAACATATGTAAGGATTCATATTATCATCATTGCATCGCCATAGCTGAAAAACCTATAGCCTTGCTTTATGGCCTCCTGGTAGGCTTTCCTTACCAAGTCTTTTCCTGCAAATGCTGATACAAGCATAAACAAGGTTGATTTAGGGAGATGAAAATTTGTTATCAGCGCATCTGCTGCATTAAATTTGTATCCAGGATAGATAAACAGGTCTGTATAGCCGCTCAAGTTTGGTTCCTCCCAGCTACGCCTTACAATTGTCTCCAATGTTTTTGCAACTGTTGAGCCGACAGCAATAATTCTCCTGTTTTCATGTTTTGCCTTTTTAATAGTTTCAAATGTAGCAGCAGCAACCTTGTAATATTCTGACTCTATCTTATGCTTTGTTATATCCTCTGTTTTTACTGGTTTAAATGTGCCCAAACCAGTATGCAGGGTTATGTAAAAAATCTGCACCCCAAGTTCCTGAGTTTTTTTTAAAAGCTCATCGGTAAAATGCAATCCTGCGGTTGGGGCTGCAATTGCTCCTTTCTCTTTTGCAAAGACTGTTTGATATCTTTCTCTGTCAAGTTCAGAGATTCTATCTTGCCCACTGCCCACTGCCATCTGCCTCCTTTTAATATAACGAGGCAGAGGCATTCTTCCAATCTGCTCTATTGCCTTATCAATTTCAACAGCAGCGTAAAGCTCAATAATCCAACTGCCATCATTCGCTTTTTCTATAATCCTGCCATTTAGCCCCGATTCAAAAAAAACATCAGAGCCTTGTTTTAGACCCTTTGATGAGTTTATCAAACAACGCCATGTTTGGGATGTGGGATGTGGGATGTGGTAAGCAGGGTGTGAAATTTCTGATTCCTGATTTCTTATTTCTAATTTTTGTATTAAGAGGACCTCTATTGCTCCGCCTGTTATTTTATTTCCAAAGAGCCTTGCAGGGATAACCTTTGTATTGTTTAATACAAGAACATCTCCCGGTTTAAGATAGTCTGTCAATTCAAAAAAAATTCTATGTTCAACTGTCCCGTCTTTCTTGTGGAGTATCATCAATTTTGATTTATCTCGTCTCTCACAGGGAAGCTGGGCAATAAGTTCTTTTGGTAGATGATAGTTAAAATCCTCAAGCCGCATTAGTATATTCGTTCTATCCTTGTGCCTGGATAGAAATGCTCCAATATATCTCTATAACCGTAGCCTTTTTCTGCCATGCCTTTAGCGCCCCACTGAGACAGCCCAACACCGTGGCCAAAGCCTTTTCCCTTAAAAACAAATGAGCCGTTTATTGCTTCAACAGTAAACATAGTGCTCTTAAGTTTGTCATAGCCGATAGCCTTTCTTAAATCCTCGCCTGTTATATCTGTAATACCATTGCTGTGATATATTATTAACTTTGTTACCCTGCCGCTATTTGTCTTATGTAAAGGTGTTATATCTTTTATATCTGTTATGGAATAGCTTGCGTCTTTCAATGCCGATTCAATGTTTTGCGGGGTTATATTGAGAGTCCATGAAAAATTCAGAGAGTCTTTGTCAAACGGGCTCTTTACCTGCCCCAGATACGGATAATCCCCACCCCAGACATTTTTAGAGTCCTCTGTCATGCCGCCGCCATTTGAATGATATACGGTCAGGGCAAATTCTCCGTTATAGGTCAATACCTCGCCGACAGTCTCCTTAACTGCATAAAAAGAGCGGTCATCCTCGGCAGTGCTACCTGCGTAAACCTGATCTGCAACAGTTGATTCAATGTGATATGTCCAGCCGTTTCTTTTTTTCTTTTGATAAACGGCGTATGTCCTTGCTATAACAGCCTGCGTTTTTACAACCTCCATAGGCCATTTTGATGATATCTCGTGGTTGATGAGGCCGGCCACATAAAACTCTAATGGCAGCTCATTTACAACCAGCAGTCCTTTCTGTTCTTTTATAACTTCCATCTTGCCTCTGTATTTGCGGCCGTTTAAATAGAGTATGCCATTGTCTGAGAAAAATACCACTTTTGAACCATCTATCTTGCTGTTATTTGCTGTTAAGGTATTTGATTCTTCCAATGCAATCGTGATTGGGTTGAAGGTAGGTCGTGAGACACCTCCCCTATTAAAGCCTTCGGGTACATGTTTATCAGACTGAAGGAATAATGGGCGGCCGTCTGCCTCTACCGCGGCAGCCCCTTCTATTTTTAAATCCTGCACATTTTTTAATACCGCAACCTTTATCTTTTCTCCGTTGTTAGAAAAGGAAGAAGAAATATCTTTAACGCAGGCAGGTAGAGAAAGAAGGAGACAGATAAGATAGAATGGAATAAAAACCTTCTGATTTTTGACTTTTGATTTCTGACTCCCGAATCTTTTCAAAATACCTTCCTTCCGAGATAAACCAGGAGCAGACCTGTTATTATGGAAACAAATCCCAGGATGCGAAGCGTTCTCTCCGGCATCTCCTGCAGAGAAAGCGCCCACTTCTTTATCTTTACTGGAAATGCAAAATATGGCAAACCTTCTATGACCAACACTAAACCCAATACGCTTAGAAAATAGCCCATTAAGAGAACCTCTGATAGTTATCAGTAGAGTCGTAAACTGCAAATTGTTTTTAACTGTCACACAGTTCACAGTTGTATCAGTGCGGAAAATTTATCAAAGAAAAAAAAAAAAGTCATTAAAGAAATCTTACCACTTCCTGTTTTTAGGGTAGTGCATGCCTATGCTTTAATAAATAAGAGGCAATCTGCAGATTGTTAAGAAAACGCAATATCAAGGCCATGTGGATTTTACCACCACACCAGAAAGCCCTGTCTGTAAAGATGGGGATGAATGGTTGGAATTTTTTGCAAAGAGAGTATAAGAGGAAGCCACACCTTTAAAGGTGTGGTGGTTTATAATATCAGAGGATACAGGGAAGCTGGTAATATAGCACAGTTTATGATACAGAAAAGAACATATCCATAGGTGAGACAGTCAGAACCGTTGATTAAAACAGCGGCCAGCTTATCTGGTCTGGCCAGAATAAGAAGATGAGGAGATGATGATAAGTATATCAAACTCAAACTTGAGATTGAGGGATGCCGTTTCTATAGTTATAGTATTAATGATTTTAGCAGTTATACTCAATCCTGCCGATTCATCAGGGTTCTGGCCGTTTACCTCTAAGAAAAAAGATATATATATTGCCAAAATTGGAAATGAGGTAATTACAAAAGATGAATTTTTGGATGAGATGAGCAAGCTGAATAGGATCAAATGGGCAGGCAAGACACTTTCTGAACAAAGTTCCTTTGCGATACAGGATATTGGCAAACTTCTGAATGAGCTTATAGATAATAAGCTTATGTCAATAGAGGCTAAGAACATTGGGCTTGATAAAGAAACAGATTTTATAATAAGCATGGATACTTATGCCCTGAATCTGTTTCTTGAGAGGCTTCGTCGGGATGAGATATTAAATAAGACTACGGTAGCGGATGAAGAGGTAGAAGACTATTATCAGAAACAATTGAAGAAGATGGTACAAGAAAAAGCCGATAAAGAAAAGGATGATAAACAGAAAACGGATGCTGTTAAGGAAGGGGCTAATAAAGGGACGGATATTTCTGACAAAAAGAAAGAGCCAAGAAATGTGTCAGCTATGGATAAAGAGGAAATAAGGAAATGGCTTTTTAATGAAAAGTCAAAGGCAAGGGAAAGGGAGTATTTTGCAGAGATTCGGCAAAAGGCAAAAGTGAAAATCTATGATGAGTTGTTAAACGCATTGCCTCGCGACAAGGCTGAGCTTTTTGATAAGCCTATCGCAGAGGTGAATGGTGAATCAATATTCGGTAGAGAGGTATTAAGTAATTTGAATGTTTCAAAGGCGCAGGATGAGGGGGCAATGAGCGGGGTCTTGGATAGACTTATCCTTCATAAAATTCTTGACAATGAGGCAATGGGCAGGAAGTATTGGAATGATGACAAGATTAAGGCAAAGATAAAGAAGTACAGAGAGATGCAGCTTATAGAACAATTTAAGAGAAAGATGATTTTCCCTGAGGTAAAGGTTGATGAAAAAGATATTCTTAAATATTATGATGCAAACAAGGAAAAATACCGGGAATCTGACAAGGTGTCTTTAAGGATGATAAATGTTATAGATAAAGAAGAGGCCAAGGCCTTATATGATGACCTTAAAAAGGAGGCTGATTTTTCTTATCCGACAAGAGACAAATCTACAGATCCTTACAAGGAAAAGAACGGCGATATCGGATGGGTACAGATAAATCAACTCTCAGGCGATATTCAAAAGGCTGTGATGGAGGCAAAGGAAGGAAGTATTCTGGGGCCATTTCCTATAGAGATGGGTTATATAGTTTTGGAGGTTCGTGATATTGAAAAAGGTGCTTATATATCTTTAGAAAGGGTGAAAAGCGATATAAATAGAATAATAGGCACGGAGAAATTTAATGCTGCATTAAGTGGATATATAAAACGGCTAAGAGAAACAGTGCCAATAGATATAAACCAGAAAGAACTTGGCAGGATTCAGGGTAGACCGTAAAATAGCGATTAAAAACCTCGCTATTTTACATCTTCCACTTGCAATTGCTTCACAGCAAGTGTAGCCAGCCGATTTGCCTGCCATACTTCGTTATCGGCACATTTTTTCTTCTCACCGTATTGGTGATATACGGCTCGTAGCAAATAACACACCCCTTTAGTCCCCTCTCGAGAGGGTATTTAGGGGTGTGTTGTCTGGCAGCCAACTTGCAGGTTTCCCCAAAAATCAGGCTGTTGAAAAAGACCCCAGCAGCCCTGATTACACAGATTTATAAAAACGATTACACAGATAATTCAATAGTTTAAATCTGTGTAATCTATATTTTTTATCTGTGTAATCAGAGATTGTTGAGTTTTTCAACAAGCTCGCGAGAAGGAACACCATGGAAATAAAATAATTGATAATTATGGATGGAGTAATTATTATTGAAACATTTCTTAAAGTATGGTAATCATAACCGAAAATTTGGTTCAGATAAATACGGAGGTTTATTTAAAATGAAGATATATGCTGTTATGATAGTAATATTGGTTGTGTTAGGTGGATTTATTTCCTGCAACAAACAAGAGGAAAAAAAAGAAACAGGCAGGGTTGAGGAAAAGAAAGAGGCTAAAACAGCAGAAGAGGTTGCGGTTCCTGCAGGTCATCCGCCAGTAAGTGGTACGGCAGAGCACTCAATGGTGACTGGTAGAGAGACGGCTGATGGTGCTAAAAAGGGGAGTGAAAATATAGATGAGTTGGCAGTAGGTCATCCATCGGGCGGTGACGTGAAAAGGGATGTTAGGGTGCCTGATGAAGTTAAATCAAAGTGGAAAACTATTAGTTTGAAGCTGCTTGATAAAGAGAAAAAGACAGAGAGTCAGATTATTGCGGCTGTGGGCAAAGAAACACCTATTAAGGGAACAAAGCTTGCTATCAAAGTTGTGGCATTTCTGCCGCATTATACAATGTATGACACTTATATAAGTTCCAAGTCAAACGAACCGCTGAACCCTGCAGTGCTTGTGGAGCTTCTAGAGAGGGGTAAGGGTGTGGCAAAGGGGTGGGTTTTTGCTAATTTTACTACGTTCAATTCTTATAAACATGCAAGATACGAAATAGTGCTTCCTGCAATATCTTCACCACGTTAGGAAGAAATGAATGAGCTTTAACCCAAAAAATACAGTTGCATTTTTTGGTCAAACACAACCTTTGGCCAAATACGGCGTTAAATATGGCTGTCCAAATACTCACATACTTAAAACAGTATGCTCCGTTTGTCCAGCCATCTTTTCCTTGTCTTTGGCTCAAATCTTGCATTTGACCCGAAGAATAAAAACCAAATGCATTTTTCTGGTTAAGCGGAATGAAGATAATCAGCAGATAGTGCTCAATAAAAACCCCATCTGAAATTTCTCACAGGGGTTCAGGAGATGAAAAAGATAAATGACGGCTGCAACTGCAAATAATACAACGCAGACCAGAGAGAAAATGGAAGAAGTCCAAGTTAATATTTTGGTGGTAGATGACAACCACGGGAATATTGATCTTCTGGATGCCCTTTTGTCATCCAGGGGGTACAATATATTCAAGGCATACAATGGTGAAGATGCCTTGAATATGGTGGAAGATGTGAATCCCCACGTAATCCTTTTGGATGTAATGATGCCGCGGATGGATGGTTATGAAGTATGCAGGAAGTTAAAAGCAAAGGATACAACCCGATTTGTTCCTGTGATAATGCTTACTGCACTTTCTGACACAGATGATAAAATAAAGGGGATAGAGGCAGGGGCTGATGATTTTATTTCTAAACCGTTTCAGAAACCAGAGCTATTGGCCAGGGTTAAGTCCCTTATAAGGGTTAAGAGTCTTTTGGAAGAGCTGGAAGATGCAAGGAATGTAATATTCAGCCTTGCTATAGCTCTGGATTTTAATGATCCATATACGCATGGTCATTCTCATCGGGTTTCTGACATGGCAGGCAAACTGGCAAATTTTCTCGGCCTTTCACACCATGAGCAAAACAGCATAAGAGACGCAGGGCTTTTGCATGATATCGGAAAGATAGCGACTGACAAGGCTGTTCTCCATAAGCCAGGCGCATTAAACGGCACGGAATACGAACATGTAAAGCAGCACCCTGTGGTTGGGGAAAAGATATGCAGTCCTTTGAAATTTGTCCAGCCTTTACTTCCTGTCATTCGCAGCCACCATGAAAGATTTAACGGGGCAGGTTATCCAGACGGCCTTGTTGGAGACCGTATACCGATGGGGGCAAGGATAATAGGAATTGTAGATTCCTATGACGCTTTGACATCTGCCCGTCCCTACAGACGAGGAATGCCGCAGGATATAGCATTAGAAGTTATGAATATAGAGGCAGGAAAAGGATATTGGGATCGAGAGATATTAATGTCATTTGGAGAAACATTGAAACGAGAAACTCGGAGGCCATCCTAATTAATTCTTTTCTTTAACCCACGTGGAAGCTTCTATTTAAAAGTTTAATGCTTCATAATCCTACAACTGCAATTGTATTTGTCTTTCTAAATGAGCCACCCTTTTCCAATCAAAAGTTTTGACTTTAAAACGTAAACATGGTAGAAACTACAAATTGGCTAGCAAGGCAGGGGTTAGTTGTAGTGATTAGGGTTAATTTTTACTAAATCACTAACCCCTGCAGTTAATGGAGAGATGGCCGAGAGGCTGAAGGCGGTTGACTCGAAATCAACTGTAGGGGCAACCCTACCGGGGGTTCAAATCCCTCTCTCTCCGCCATTAAAGGCAGTGACCAGTGGGTAGTGGTGAGTGGTCAGCAGGTAACCGAACACTGTTCACTGACCACTGCAGTTAATGGAGAGATGTCCGAGCGGTTGAAGGAGCACGACTGGAAATCGTGTGTGCATCCAAAAGGTGTACCGAGGGTTCAAATCCCTCTCTCTCCGCCATTAAAGGCAGTGAATGGTGAACAGTGATTGGTGAATAGTAAAAAACGAAAAGATATATCTAATACTGACGACTGACAACTATTCACTGTTCACTGTAATCTTGTGGTTAGTATTGATAGCTGGGTCTTGCGCAATAGAAAGTTTGCAAACCCCGCCAGGTCCGGAAGGAAGCAACGGTAGCAACATCTTCTATGTGCCGCAAGGATACCTAGCTATCAATAGTAACCATTAAGAAATAAGATTAAGGTTGAGGTCAAGGTTAAGGAGAAGATTTCCTCAGCCTTAACCTCATCCTCATCCTTTTTAAATTATGTCATATCTAGTCTTAGCAAGAAAATGGCGGCCAACGGTTTTTGAAAATGTTATAGGCCAGGGGCATGTTACAACAACGCTTAAGAATGCCATTGCCAGCAAAAGGATTGCTCATGCCTATCTTTTTTCTGGCCCGAGAGGTGTGGGTAAGACAACTATAGCCAGGATTTTGGCAAAGGCCCTGAACTGTGCAAAAGGTCCTGCTCCTTCACCTTGCAATGAGTGTCAATCTTGCAAAGAGATAACCGGCAATATTTCAGTAGACGTTATAGAAATAGATGGAGCGTCCAATACCAGCGTTGATAATGTGAGAGAGATTAGAGAAAACATCAAGTATCTTCCATCGCACGGCAGATACAGGGTTTATATAATAGATGAAGTTCACATGCTCTCTAATCAGGCATTTAATGCCTTGTTAAAAACACTGGAGGAGCCTCCTGCTCACGCCATCTTTATCTTTGCAACAACAGAATCTCATAAGATACCGGCCACAATTCTTTCACGATGCCAGAGGTTTGATTTTAAACGGATATCTTTGAAGGAGATTCAGAATCATATTAAATTTGTTGCTGAGGCAGAAGGTATAAAGATTACGGAGAAAGGTATATACCTCATAGCAAGAGAGGTGGATGGCAGTCTTAGGGATGCACACAGTCTGTTGGATCAGGTAATAGCGTTTGCAGGTACTGAGATAAAAGAGACCGATATTACAGACGCCCTCGGACTAATGGACAGAGCTCTTCTTTTTAAGCTCAGTGAGGCTGCAATTGATAAAAATGGCAAAGAGTGTTTGAAACTTATTGAAAAGGTATATAATTTTGGTTATGATTTAAAAAAATTCTGTCAAGATTTTTTAGAGCATATAAGGGATATGGTTGTTGTAAAAACGGTGGATGAACCAAGGGGTATTTTAGATCTGCCTGACAGCGAGATAGAGGATTTAAAAGGGCTGGCTAACAAAGTCAGTTTTTTGGATATCCAAGTGTTATTTACGCTTTTGAGCAAGGGTTATGAAGATATATCCAGGGCCCCATCTCCAAGATACACATTGGAGATGACCCTCCTTAAGATGGCTCATCTTGAAAATCTTCAATCAATAAATACTGTGCTTGACAGGTTGGAGGAGCTTAAATCAGATACGGTGGCAAAAATCAGCTCTCAGAAATCAGTAGTACGTCCATCTGCTGAGCGCCTACTGAAGGCGGATGCGATTGGGATACCACAAAATGAAGGTCTTTATGGGAATGGGTTTATTTCAGACAATCTGGGCCAAAGGCCAAAAGTGGCAGGTGAAAAGGTGCTCCCGGCTAATACTGTGCAATTTGTGTCTGATGGCTGCGACAGGCAATGGTCAGATTTTCTGGATTTTGTAAGGAAGAAAAGACCTCCTTTGGCTTCACATCTGGAGGTTGTAAATATTATCTCCATGGATAGCGGCGCTATTTCTATGAGTGTAAAGGCCGGACCGTATTTTACCTATCTTTCAGAAAACAAGAAAGTTCTTGAACAGCTCTGCAACGAATTTTTTGGTAAAGAAGTAGTGGTCAGTATAAAGGGAGATGATAGTGCGGTCATTTCTTCAAAGCCGAGAGAAGATGATAAAATTATAAAAGAGGCTGTTAAGACATTTGGGGGAAGGATAATAGAAGACCGTAGGAGGGCAAATGCATAAAGGCATGGGAAATATCCTGAAACAGGCCAAGGCGATGCAAGAGAAGATGGCGGAGGTTCAAAAGGGGCTTGCAAATAAAACCGTGGAGTTTTCGTCAGGCGGCGGCATAGTTACGGTCACAATAAATGGAAGACAAGAATTGTTATCTCTCAAAATTGATCAGTCTGTGGTAAATCCAAATGATGTGGAAATGCTGCAGGATTTGATTACTGCAGCAGTAAACGGTGCAATTAAAAGATCTCAGGAAATGATGACAGAAGAGATGGGGAAGGTTACATCAGGTTTGAATATTCCAGGACTGTTTTAAAATCAAAAATAAAAAGTCAAAAATCAAAATAACAAATTAAAATTTAAAAGTAACATTCCTTAATTTTGATATTTGAGTTTTGATATTTGAGTTTTCTTCATTATGACCTATTATGCAGAGCCGATAACAAGGTTGATTAAGGAATTTTCCAGACTGCCGGGTGTTGGAGAAAAGACCGCTTCCCGTTTTGCCTTTTATGTGCTTAATGCCGATAAGGAGTATGCTGAAAACCTTGCAAAAAGCCTTATTGATGTAAAAGAAAAGATAATACTGTGTTCAAGTTGCCACAGTCTCTCTGATAAAAACCCATGTGCAATATGCAGCGACAATTACAGGAAAGACGATGTAATCTGCGTGGTAGAAGATGTAAAGGATATGGCAGCTATTGAGAAGATGGGGGGGTTTAAAGGCAAATATCATATACTGCACGGTGCTCTTTCTCCGCTTAAGGGTATAGGGCCGGATGATATAAAGGTAAATGGACTGCTGGACAGGGTAAGGCAAGGTGTGATAAAAGAAATAATTTTGGCGACCAATTCGGATATAGATGGGGAAGCAACAGTTCTTTATATAACCAGATTGTTGAAACCGACGGGAATAAGAATTACCAGGATTGCAACAGGCGTTCCTGTTGGAAGTGATCTTGAATATATAGATGGTGCAACGCTTGTAAGGGCAATTGAGGGAAGAAGAGAGCTGTAAATAATATTGCAAAGTGCAAATTGCAAAATGAAAAGTGAGCAGTATACCTTTTACTTTGCGATTTAAAATTTGCACTTTGCATTTTGCAATGGAGCGGAGCGACTTATGGCTGATTACATTGAAATACGATGGCATGGAAGGGCGCAGCAGGGTATTGTGACCGCTGCAAAAATGCTTGGGGAATCTTGTTTAAGGTCGGGCAAATATGTTCAGGCCTTTCCTGAATTTGGCCCTGAAAGAATGGGAGCGCCTGTAGCGGCATACAACAGGGTTTCGGATGAGCCGATAAGGTTGCACTGCCGCGTAACGGAGCCAAAATATGTGCTTATAGCTGACCCGACATTGATAGGCATGTCTCTCTCAGGAGGCATGGAGTCTTCAGGTGGTGTTACAGCCGGCGTTCCTGATAATGCAGTATTCATAGTAAATACCTCAAAATCTCCTCAGGAGATGTATAAAGAACTTGGTCTGAAAAGTAAGGGTACAAGGGTATATACACTGGATGCTTCAAAGATATCTCTTGAAGCTATTGGCAGAAATATGCCCAACACACCAATGCTTGGGGCGCTGGCAAAGGTGGCAAATGTTATTACCTTAGATATACTGATAGATAACTTCAAGGAGAACTACTCCAAGAAATTCAATAGCAAGATTATAGAAGGGAATATTAATGCGATGACGAGAGGATTTAACGAGGCTAAAGGGGAATAAACCCCATTAGAAATTCCTTTCACGAAGGTGATAAAGAACAACAGAGTAGCTGGCTTCGAAATATAAATTTCTAACGGGGTAAATTAAATATGGCAGAGAAAAAGAATCTTCCCATCGGTGGGGTTATTACAGAGGCTGGAACAGCCCATGAATATGTAACAGGCGGCTGGAGGAAGTTAAAGCCGCTCCTTGATAAAGGGAAATGCACCAATTGCCTCATATGCTGGGTTATGTGCCCGGATTCTGCCATTGTCGTGCAAGACGGCAAGATGATCGGGTTTGATATGGAACACTGCAAGGGCTGTGGTATATGCGCGGAAGAATGCCCTGACAAGGTCAAGGCTATAAAGATGGAAGAGGAGGCTGGCTGATGGCGATTACAATGATAAAAGGACAGGTAGGGCTTACAGGAAATTCTGCAATTGCCTATGCCATGAAACAGATAAACCCGGATGTATGTGCGGCTTATCCCATAACTCCATCTACTCAGGTAGTGGAAGAATTTTCAAGTTATGTTGCTGACGGCAAAGTTGATACAGAGTTTATAACGGTTGAGAGTGAGCATTCGGCCATGAGTGCATGTATTGGTGCATCCGCTGCAGGCGCAAGGGTTATGACTGCAACATCATCGCAGGGATTGGCGCTTATGTGGGAAATGCTTTATATTGCTTCGGGCATGAGGCTTCCCATAGTGCTTACGGATGTAAACAGGGCGCTTTCAGCTCCTATAAATATCCACTGCGACCACTCGGATTCAATGGGTGCAAGAGACTCAGGCTGGATACAGATTTATTCTGAGACGGTGCAGGAGGCCTATGATAACCTCTTTCAGGCGGTAAGGATAGCTGAAAATGAAAAGGTTCTGCTGCCTGTTATGGTTTGCCTTGACGGTTTTATAACAAGCCATGCAATTGAAAATATCTCGCTTATTGTTGATGATGATATAAAGCAGTTTATAGGAGAGTATAAGGCGCAGCACCCCCTTCTTGATACGGATCATCCGGTTACTTACGGGGCAATGACTTTGCCTGATACATACATTGAATTTAAGCGGCAGCAGTCAGAGGCAATTGCCCGTGCAAAAGATGTGGTTTCTGAAATTGGAAAAGAATTTGGAAATAGATTCGGCAGAGAGTATGGTCTTATGGAGAAATATAAACTGGACGATGCAGAGGCAGCCATTGTAATACTTAGTTCTGCCGCCGGTACTACCAAGGTTGCGGTGGATGAATTAAGAAAGGCAGGCAAGAAGGTTGGCATCTTAAGGCCAAGGCTTTTCAGGCCTTTCCCTTTTGAAGAGATAGCCGGTGCGCTTAAAAATGTGAAGGCTGTGGCTGTGCTTGACAGGGCTGATTCTATGAGCGGTTTCGGAGGCCCTCTTTTTAACGAGATTCGTTCCGCGCTGTATGAATTGGAAAAACGACCAAAGGTTGTAAGCAGAATATTCGGTCTTGGCGGAAGAGATTATATGGTAAAAGATGCTGTCCAGGTTTTTGATGAGCTTTTGGGAATTTTCAAGACAGGCAAGATTGAAACATTGATGAAGTATATCACTTTATAATAATGCAAAACTCAAAACGCAAAGCTCAAAACTTAAATTTAAAACTGCAAAACTAAAATCTTCTATAGTTTTGTTTTTTGAATTTATAGTTTTGCGTTTTGATATTTGAGATTTGAATTAAGGGGAAAATACAATGGCCACACTTAAAGAACTTTCAAAAAGAGATGAACTTTTCTCGGGCGGTCACAGGCTTTGTTCAGGGTGCGGTATACCGCCAATAGTCAGATTGGTATTAAGGGCAGCTAACGGTCCTGTAGTTGCTACTACGGCAACGGGATGTCTTGAGGTTGGCACTACAATATATCCATATACAGCATGGAGAATACCGTGGATACACTCGGCGTTTGAAAATGCTGCTGCCACCATTAGTGGAATAGAGACGGCTTATAGGGCGTTTAAAAAGCGAGGTAAGATTCCGCAGGATAAAAAAATAAAGTTTATTGCCTTTGGCGGCGATGGTGGGACATATGATATTGGTCTGCAGGCGCTATCAGGTGCTCTCGAGAGGGGACATAATTTTTTATATTTATGTTATGACAATGGTGCATATATGAATACAGGTATACAGCGCTCCGGTGCTACTCCTTTTGGCGCTGCCACAACAACCTCGCCGGCAGGTGATATTATTCCGGGAAAGCGGGAAACGAGAAAAGACCTTACCAGGATAGTTGTTGCGCATAATATTTCTTATGTTGCCCAGGCATCGCCTCATAATTGGGCAGACCTTTCAAAAAAAGCTGAGAAGGCGCTTCAGGCAGACGGCCCCAGCTTTTTAAATGTAATATCACCGTGCCCGCTGGGCTGGTATTCCAAACCTGAAGAATCAATAGAGGCTGCAAAAGTAGCGGTTGATACATGCTATTGGGTACTTTACGAAGTGGAGAGCGGAGTTTTAAAGATTAATTATAAACCAAAAGAAAAAAAGCCTATATCGGAGTGGCTTAAGATGCAGGCCAGATTCAAACATCTTCTAAAGCCGGAAAATAAAGAGTCGTTGGATAAACTGCAAAAGTCTATAGATGCGGAGTGGGAAAGACTTTTGGGTCTTGATGGGAAATTTGTATAAGGAGGTAGAAGGGGTAAAACAGAAGCAAGAAGCAAGAAAAAATCTTGCATCTTACTATCTTGCATCTTGACTCTATTTAACTATGCCGACTAGCTCACTGGTAATGTTTGAGGAAGAATTTAAGCAGATTACCGCTGTTATTGACAGACTGCTTAAGGAGGCCAATGCAAAGGTTGTATTCCTGGTAGATAAAGACGGGCAGTTGATTGCTGCAAGCGGCGAAACAGGGGATATGGATACAACCTCTCTTGCGTCTTTGACAGCAGGCAATATAGCTGCTACCGGAGGGCTGGCAAAACTTATAGGCGAAAAGGAATTTTCCATACTTTTCCATGAAGGAGAGAAGGATAATCTGCACATATCTATTGTTGGACAGAGAGTGATAGTGGTTGTTATATTTGACCAGAGGTCATCTCTTGGGCTTGTAAGACTCAGAGTGAAGAAGGCAAATGATGAGCTTAATGCAATATTGCAAAAACTTCTGCGACGGGTGGAGAAAAAGCCATCAGTTCAGGAAAATCTTCTTGCGGAGATTACAGATACTGATATAGATAAATTGTTCCACTAGTTGGTTGATTAGAGAATTAGAGATTAGAGAATTAGAACTGATTCACCAATTCACTAATTCGCCAATTCTCTATTTTAAAAGGGGTTTTTAAAAAAATGTCTTTCATAAACTATTCTTCCCGTGAGATAAACTGCAAGATCGTGTATTACGGTCCCGGTCTTTGCGGCAAAACTACAAACCTGTCGTTTATTTTCAAAAAAACCAACCCGGAACATAGAGGGAAAATGATATCTCTCGCAACTGAGACTGAGAGGACGCTCTTCTTTGATTTTCTCCCGCTTTCTCTTGGAGATATAAAAGGCTTCAAAACGAGGTTTCACCTTTATACTGTTCCTGGTCAGATATTCTATGATGCGTCAAGAAAGCTTATTTTAAAGGGTGTGGACGGTATTGTTTTTGTTGCAGATTCTCAGATAGAGAGGATGGACGCAAATATAGAGAGCTTTGAGAATATGAAGGCAAATTTGAAGGAACAGGGATATGATATTTCCAACATACCGTATGTGATTCAGTATAATAAAAGAGACCTTGCAAATGTGGTGCCTTTGGCAGAATTTAAAAAAGTCTTAAATGTTAATGGCGCCCCTGATTTTGAAGCTGTTGCTGCTACGGGTGTTGGAGTTTTCGAAACATTAAAGGCTATAGTAAAACTTGTGCTTATCGAGTTGAAGAAAGGAACATAAAACAAATTGCGATTTACGAATTACGATTTACGAATTAAAACCCCAAATCGTAAATCCAAAATTGTAAATCTAAAATCGGAAAGAGGAGGGGGTGAAAAACTAATGCCTGGTGTAAGGATAAAAGAAGGCGAATCCTTTGAGAGTGCCATGAAAAGATTCAAGAAGCAGTGTGAAAAAGCTGGAATACTAAGCGAGATAAGGAAACGCGAGCATTATGATAAGCCGAGTGTGAAGAAGAAAAAAAAGGCCATTGCAGCAAGGAAAAGAGCGCTTAAAAGAACAAGAAAGAGAGAGTATTAAAATACAGTAAGGAGTAAGCAGAATGCAGTATACAGAAAAAAGAAAGGAAGGTTTTACTACTTACTCCTTACTGCCTACTGCTTACCGCCTACGGAGTTACTATGTCTCTACGAGAAAATCTGGTTAAGCATATGAATGAAGCGGCCAAGGCTCAGGATAAAACGAGGCTTGGGGCGCTTCGCAATATTCTGGCTCAAGTGAAAAACAAGGAGATAGCACTCATCAAGCGGGCAGAAGGTTTAAGCGATGAAGAAGTTGTTGCTGTTATTAAGACCATGCTAAAGCAAAGCCTTGAGTCTATATATCAGTTTAAGAAGGGCGGCAGGCAGGATTTGGTGGATAAAGAAGAGGCTGAACTAAAAATCCTACAATCCTTTCTTCCTCCTCAGCTTTCCAGAGATGAAATAAAGGGTATTGTTAGTGATATTGTAAAAAATCTTCAGATCTCAGGACCCAAGGATATTGGCAGGGTTATGAAGGATGTTATGCCGAAGGTTGCTGGAAAGGCAGATGGCAAGCTGGTAAATGAAGTGGTGAAAGAGGTTTTAGGCGGTTAAGGTTGTAAAGATGGGCTGAAGGCGTAAGGCTGAAGAAGAGAGATAGAAGCACCTTTTTTATCTTTCTTCAGCCATCAGCCTTCAGCCTTATTGTTTGAGAGGTAAAGTGAAGATAAAAGATATTTATAATAAGGCTGTGCAGCGCGGCATTGAGCTTGACCCCAGAGGCAAGGCTGAGGTTGAGGCCGAGTTGAGAAGGGCTAAAAAGGATTTTGAAGAGATCAAGGATGCGGATAAAAAAGTTTTTGATAAAGAGAGCTTGACAAATCCCTATGCCGATACCCGTATATTATACGGCGAGCCTGACAGGGATATAAAAGCCGTTTTGGTTGGCATTGACATGGAGGTTGGCGAGGTTCTCCTTGCCGACAGGCTGAGGAACAGCGGCAAACCGGTTGACCTTATAATTTCCCATCATCCCGAAGGCAGGGCCATGGCTGCACTTTATGAAGTCATGGATATGCAGTCAGGCATCCTGCTCAAATACGGCGTTCCCATCAATGTGGCCGAAGACCTTATGGCAGAAAGGATAAGCGAGGTTGAAAGAAGAATCTCTCCAGCCAATCACACAAGGGCAATAGACGCTGCAAGGCTTTTGGATATTCCCTTTATGTGCATCCACACCCCTTCCGATAATGCAGTCACCGATTACCTGCAAAAGATTTTTGACGATAAAAAACCCGGCAGAGTTTCTGATATTATAGATATATTGAGAGATATACCTGAATACAAAGATGCCTTGAATGAAAAGGCGGGACCAAAGGTGTTTGTAAATTCAGAGAAGAGAAGGGCAGGCAAGGTCTTTGTTGATATGACAGGCGGTACAGGCGGGAGCAAGAATATTTTTGAAAAACTGTCTGTTGCCGGTGTTGGCACCATTGTAGGCATGCATATAGGTGAAGACCACAGGAAAGAGGCGGAAAAGCATCACATCAATGTAGTCATTGCAGGCCATATTAGCAGCGATAATCTTGGTATGAACCTGCTTTTGGACAGCATACTTGATAATGTGGAAGTTATTACCACATCCGGTTTCAGAAGGTTCAGCAGGAAATAGAACCCAAATATCAAAATCCAAATGTCAAATAAAATTCAAAGCCCAAATGACAAAGGAAAAATTTTTAGTCATTTGACATTCATTCGAACTTTGAGCTTTGTCATTCGGATTTTTTATTAAGGAGTTTATTTATGGCATCTAAAAAATTTGTTTATTTCTTTGGCGGGGGAAAGGCCGAGGGCAAAGGAGGCATGAAGGAGCTTCTTGGCGGCAAGGGCGCGGGTTTAGCTGAGATGACCAACATAGGTCTGCCTGTACCGGCAGGATTTACCATAACAACAGAGGTCTGTGCCCTCTATTATAAGAACAATAACAAATTTCCCTCAGGGCTTGATAAAGAGGTTGCCAAAAACCTTGCAAGGCTTGAAAAACTGGTTGGCAAAAAACTTGGAGATTATAACGATCCTCTCCTTATCTCTGTCCGTTCAGGAGCGGCAAGATCAATGCCCGGCATGATGGAAACCATTCTGAATTTAGGGCTTAATGATAAATCTGTTGAAGGGCTTGCCAGAAAGACAAATAACCGCAGGTTTGCTCTGGATGCCTACCGCAGGTTTATTGTGATGTATGGCGCGATTGCAATGGGTATTCATCGTGATGAATTTGAACATGAATTTGAAGGGATTAAAAATATGAGGACAAGGCAAAGACTCAATATAACAAATCTTGTCCCCGAAGGCAGTAATCGGGGAAAGGTTCTTGACACAGATGTAAATGAACAGGAACTGGAAGAGCTTATCCCTTTGTTAAAGGCAGTTTATAAAAAACATACCAAAAAAGATTTTCCGCAAGATCCGACAGAGCAGCTTTGGGGCGCCATCAATGCTGTGTTTGGCTCATGGATGGCTGAAAAGGCCGTTACCTACCGCCGTGTGGAAAAGATTTCAGGGCTTCTCGGTACAGCAGTGAACATAGTTCAGATGGTATTTGGCAACAGGGGCGAGACATCCGGCACAGGCGTCTGTTTTACAAGGGACCCTAATACAGGTGAGAATATTTTTTACGGCGACCTTCTCATGAATGCACAGGGAGAGGATGTTGTTGCAGGCATTCGAACCCCGATTCATCTGAGTGATTTAAACAGGATGATGCCAAATATATATAAGCAGCTTTGTGATGTAAGAAAAAAACTTGAAAAACATTACAGAGACATGCAGGATATAGAATTTACTGTTGAAGAAGGCAAGCTTTACATCCTTCAATGCCGTTCCGGCAAACGTTCTCCAACCGCAGCGTTTTGTATGGCGGTTGACATGGTAAAGGAAAAACTCATAACAAAGAAAGAGGCGCTCTTAAGGATTACCGATAAAGAGATTGAAGGACTTTTTTATCCTGTGATTGACCCCAAAATAACAAGAGATGAATTGAATAAGCACCATTTTGCAGCAGGCATAGCCGCTGTGCCCGGCGCTGCATGCGGCAAGGTTGTATTTAATGCAAAGGATGCAGAGGAGTGGGCAGGCAGAGGTGAAAAGGTAATTCTTGTAAGAAAAGAGACAAGTCCTGAGGATGTGGGCGGGATGCATGCTGCACAGGGAATATTGACAGCAACAGGCGGAAAGACATCGCATGCAGCGGTTGTTGCAAGGGGGTGGGGCAAGTGCTGCATTGTAGGATGCGAAGAGCTTGTTATAGATTACATCCATAAAACTGTTGTTGTAGGAAACAAGGTTCTGAGAGAGGGCAGTGAGATAACCATTAACGGTTCCGCAGGCGAGGTGTTTCAAGGCAGTATGAATCTTATAAAACCGGAACTGCCTGATGCATATTATACACTCATGAGGTGGGCTGATGAAGTAAGAAAACTAAATGTCAGAACAAATGTAGACACGCCTTATGATGCTGAAAATGCCATAAGGCTTGGTGCTGAAGGCATAGGCCTTTGCAGGACAGAGCATATGTTTTTTGATACCGACGAGCGTCGTCTTGCTATACAGGAGATGATAGTTGCGGACGACCTTGAAACAAGAAAGACCGCGCTTGCAAAACTCCTCCCATTCCAGAGAGAGGATTTTAAAGGCATATTCAAGGCCATGAATGGCAAGCCAGTCACCATACGGCTTATAGACCCGCCATTGCATGAATTTGTGCCTCATACAGAGGGAGAGCAGAGACATCTGGCTGAAAAGATAGCCGTTCCGTATGAGCAGGTAAGGCGACGTGTTGAGAGGCTTAAAGAGGCAAATCCAATGCTTGGGCACAGGGGTTGCCGTCTCTGCATTACATACCCGGAAATTCTTGAAATGCAGGTAAGGGCAATTATTGAGGCTGCGTGCGAATGCGTAAAAGAAGGCGTTAAGGTGCATCCTGAAATAATGCATCCACTTATCATAGATGGCAAAGAACTTAAAATACTGGAGATAAAAACCTGTGAGATTGCTGAAAAGGTTATAAAGGAGCAAGGTGTAAAACTAAAATATCTTGTCGGCACAATGATTGAGGTGCCGAGGGCAGCGCTCCTTGCAGATAAGATTGCAGATGTTGCAGAATTCTTTTCATTCGGCACAAACGACCTTACCCAGATGACTCTCGGTATGTCTAGGGACGACGCAGGAAGGTTTTTGCCGGATTATGTGGATGAAAAAAAGACAGGTATTTTGAAAAGCGACCCGTTCCAATCCCTTGACCAGGACGGAGTGGGAATGCTCATAAAGATTGCTATCGAAAAAGGCAGAAAAACAAGAAAAGATTTAAAAATAGGTATCTGCGGCGAACACGGTGGAGACCCCGCCACCGTTGAGTTCTGCCACAGAAACGGATTTAACTATGTATCCTGCTCCCCTTTCAGAGTGCCGATAGCACGGCTGGCTGCGGCGCATGCGGTGCTTAAGAGTTCACGTTGAAAATGCCCATCTCACGGTGTCTTCTACTACATATAGTGGTATTTAAAATCAACCCACCCATCTTATTGTATTTTTTACTTTACAAGATTTTAAAAGTCTGCTAGGATTTCTTCCAAAAATAGTTTAGCCTGTCATTATGCGGAGTTCACCTGAGGTGGACTACAACTCAATCTCAAACACGAGATTCTTCGCTTTGCTCAGAACGACGAACGAGGATTATCAACGACGGGCAAACGAATTAAGGCTGACAGGCGAGGAGTATTCATAGGTGAAAATTAAGAAAATTGACATCCATGGCTTCAAATCTTTTGTAGACAAGACCGCCCTTGCCTTTCCAAAAGGTGTTACTTCCATTGTTGGGCCAAACGGTTGCGGCAAGAGTAATATTGTTGATGCAATAAGATGGGTGCTTGGAGAGCAGAATGCAAGGCATCTGCGCGGAAAGCTGATGGAAGATATAATATTCAATGGCAGTGAATCAAGAAAGCCCATAGGCATGGCTGAGGTGGTTCTGACGCTTTCCAATGAAGAGAGGATTGCGCCGGCAGAGTATGTGAATTTTACTGAGATAGAAATAGCAAGAAGGCTCTACCGCTCCGGTGAAAGCGAATATTACATAAACAAGGTTCAGTGCAGGCTCAAGGATATTGTTGACCTTTTTACGGATACAGGCATCGGAACAAGGGCATACTCAATCATTGAGCAGGGACAGGTTGGCTGGCTGGTGAATGCAAAACCTGAAGAAAGGCGAATGCTTTTTGAAGAGGCTGCCGGCATAAATAAGTACAAACATCGTAAGGATGCGGCTATGAGAAAGCTTGAGGCAACAAAGCAAAATCTCACAAGGGTGAATGATATTATAGGCGAAGTAAAGAGGCAGATGAATTCTTTGAACCGACAGGCGAAGAAGGCTGAACGATATAAGGCAATGATAGAAGAGTTGAAAGGGTTTGAATTGCTTTTGGCATCTGAAGAATATAATAGCCTCAGGGAAAAGAAGGCTGAAGAAGAAAAAAAATTAGAGATGCTTAAGGCAAAAGAGATTGAGCTTTCTACTGCCATATCACAGAAAGAGAGCAGTCTGGAAGAGGTGAGGGCAAGGTATTTGAAGGAGGAGAATGTTTTAAAGGCTGTGCGGCAAAAGGTATTTGAGATAAGCAGCCAGCTTCAGGAAAAAGAGAGAGAGTTCCAGATTTCGGAAATGAGGATAGGGGAGCTGAAAAGAAACGAAGAAAGGCTTTTAAAAGAAATAGAGGAGTTCAGAATTCAGCAAAAGACTGTCGCTGTGGAAATTGACGGCCTTGCCAGGGTTTTAGAAGATATAAGCACATCTGTGGCAAAAGAAGAAGCTCGTCTTTTATCTGAGGAAAAGGCTTTAAAAGATATTGCAGATGCCCTGGCGCAAAAAGATGAATACCTTAAAATAAAAAAGACAGGACTGATAGAGCTTGTGAACAGGACAGCACATATAAAGAATACTATTGCGGGGTATATGAAGGATGAGGATGGTTTTACCTTAAAGCAGGGCAAATCTTTGCGTGAAAAAGAAGAGTTGGAAAAGATAATCGCAGACTGCAAATTGCGGATTGCAGATTATGTGCTGAGAAGGCAGGAGATAGACAATAATAGAAAAGATATTGAGAGAACACAGGAGTTTACCTCTGAACAGCTTGCAGAACTGGAAAACAGGCTTGTGCAAAAGGATAATGAACTGGACAACATCAGGGAAGGTCTCAGCCATACATCTTCCAGGCTGCATACATTGAAAGAGTTGGAAAAGAATTTTGAAGGTTTTAAAGATGGTGTAAGGACAATCATGCTTAACAGAAAGGAAGACAGTACTGAATACAGGCACATCCACGGCCTTGTGGCGGATGTTATTGAAACATCAGTGCAGTATGAAAAGGCGGTTGAGGCTGTATTGGGCGAAAGGTTGCAGTATGTTATTGTGGAAAGCCATGAGCAAGGGATTGAGGCTGTTGAATATCTGAAGGTGCACGCATCGGGCCGTGGCAGTTTTGTACCGCTCAAAGACACAAAGGCCAGGGAACAGAGAACAGAAGAACCCAATTCCTATCCGAATACTGAGGAACTTGTGAATCATGTCAGGATAAAGGATGGCTATTATCCAATTGCCAAATACCTTTTAGGCGATGTCCTTTTGGTGAATAATTTAAAAGATGCTGTTGAACACTGGAAGTATAACGGTTTTGATAAGACTTTTGTTACTCTTGAAGGTGAGATGATTGACCCTCAGGGGGTTATAACAGGAGGCTATTCAAATGGAAATAACGCAGGTATACTTCAAAAACGCAGAGAGATAAAAGACCTTTCTATCAGTGCCTCTGACTTGGAAAAGCGGATTGCAGAAACAGAAGAAGAAGCAAAGAAATTGAGACACGAGATCGAGGCAGGCAGGAAGAATCTTGATGGATTAAAGAGAGAAGGGCATTCAAAAGAGATAGAGCTTATAAATATTGAAGGTGAGTTAAAAAGGGAAGAGGCTGAGAACAGCCGTATAAGGCAGAGGCTTGTCGCCCTGGACATAGAAATCAGCACTTTGAAAAAGGAGCAGGATGCAATATCAGTAAAAAAGGCTCAGTTTTCGGATGAGAGGGAATCGGTTGAGGCAGAGCTAAAGGAAACCGAGGCCGCTATGCAGACAATTACCGATGAGGTCTCAAACCTGTATAAGAAAAAGGATGAATTCTCTGAATGTGTTACCGGCATCAAGGTTAATCTTGCCTCTTCAAAAGAAAGACTTGAAAGCATTAAAGCGCAGATTGAGGGCAAGAAGATGTTTCTGACAGATACGGAAAATAAGGCAAAAGAAAAAGAGGCTGGTATAGAAAATGGAAGGGGAGAGATAGGAGAGCAAGAAAACAATATTGTAATGATAAAGAAGGCTGTGGAAGAGGCATTGAGGAGCAAGGATGACATCCGCAAAGAGGAAATCAGGCAGGAAGAGTTGCTTAACCAGACTGTGACGGAGGCAAATCAGTTTGAAGAGTCTTTAAACAGCATTAAAAGGCATATGGCGCAGCTTCATGATGAAGCCAATTCTATAAATCTTGGTTTGCGTGAAATTGAACTGAATCTCGGCCATCTTGCCGAGAAAATGACTGAGAAATATAGTGTTGAGATTAACAGATATGTTCCGCCTGATAAGATTGCGGCAATTGGCCAGGAGATAATAGTGTCAAAGATTAACGAACTGAAGACGCAGATAACTGAACTTGGCGCTGTCAGCCTTGGCGCAATCGAGGAATATAAAGAGCTTGAGACAAGGCATCAGTTTCTTCTGGATCAGCAGACAGACCTTAACAATTCTGTAGATAGTCTGCATAAGGTAATCAACAGAGTAAACAGGACAACAAGGCAGCTCTTCCGTGATACGTTTGATGCAATAAATCTTAAATTTCAGGAGGTCTTTCCAAAGTTTTTCCAGGGAGGCAAGGCAGAGCTCAGGCTTGTTGATGAAGGTGATTTGCTTGAATCAGGCATAGAGATTGTTGCCCAGCCGCCTGGGAAAAGGCTGCAGAGCATAAGCCTTCTTTCAGGCGGTGAAAAGGCCCTTACAGCCACATCTCTGATATTTTCCATATTTTTGATTAAGCCAAGCCCGTTTTGCCTTTTAGATGAAGTTGATGCACCTCTTGATGATGCTAATATAGATAGATTTAATGGTTTTTTGAAAGAGATGTCCAGGAAGTCCCAGTTTATCCTTATTACTCATAACAAAAGGACAATGGAGATTGCAGATACACTATTTGGTATTACCATGGAGGAGCCAGGCATATCCAAGACTGTCTCGGTGCAGTTGAATTAACTAAAAAGGCTATAGGCGATAGGCGCGGGGCAATAAGAAAAACAGATAAAGCAAATATGTTTTTAACTTATAGCCTATAGCCTCTTGCCCATAGCCTGCTTTTTATGCCTTTCAAAGCCATATTAAAAAAACTTGTTGAAAAAACGCCAGGTGCCACAGGTGCTATTCTCCTAGACTGGGAAGGCGAGACTGTGGCAGATTTTCCAGTGTTTCCAGATATTGACTTGCCTGCCATAGGTGCCCACAAAGGCATTATCCTGAACCTTACGCGTGATGCTATGACTCGTTTAAAAGGAGAAAACGTGTCTCCGAATACTTTTATCGGGGATAGTGTCAAGACAATAGGTATATCCACAGAACTCGCCACCATAGCCATTTCCACTATTAAGGAAGGCTACTATCTTGTAGTTACCTTGGAGAAAGCCGAACCTTTAGGCAGAGTCTTCTTTGAATCAAAGAAGGCCATCAAAGACATTGAAAGAGAAATGGGGTAAAAACAACCTACAAGCCTACAAGTCATTAGCCGACAAGAAAAAGTTTTTACTTGTAGGCCGCCTTTACTATGTCTAGCTACCGAATATTTTCTCAAGCACTATGTTTTTTGTCTTATCAATATCTAGAGATGTATCTACAGAAAAGGCTGAAGGCTGGTCGTAAGACCTCTTTATCCGGCTAAAGGCTTCATATTGTTTTTTTTGTCTTATGTATATCTCCCATCTGCCGTCTGAAGCAACCCCTTCTTCATTTGCTCGCCTATCTAACCGTTGTTTTATGACATCCTCAGCAGTAGTGCATTCTATGATGTGGAATTCAGCGCCGAGTCTTTTTGCCAACTCCGCTGCCGATTGCCTGTATTTTGGTTTTTGAAATGTGGCATCCAAAATCACGGAGCAGCCATTCTTCAAAAACGATTCTGCCCTCTTAATAATTTCTTCATAAGTCTTCTCTGTAAACGCATCTGTGTATATCCCTTTTCCAAATTTCTCAAATCTATGTTCTGTTGTTTTGATATTTGCAAGCTCCTTTCTTACAATATCAGACGATATAATTTTTGTGCCTACCTCTTCAGCTATGCTATTGGCAACCGTAGTCTTACCAGTGCCTGTAAACCCACATAGCAGTATCAAGGCTGGTTTGAATCCTCCTGTTGCGTAAAGCTTAGCAAGGTGAAAATATTTCTTTGCCCTTAACTCCGAGGCATCCTTTTCTTTTTTAGGTATTTCGTTTTGGTCTATTTTAAAACTCTCAACCTTGCCCCTCACATATGCTCTATAACATTTATAAAAATCAAGCAGCTCATAAACAGCTGTGTCTTTGGATGCTTTTATATATTCCTCGCAGAAAGTCTCAGAGAGGTCGTTGTGATTGTAAAAGTCAAGGTCCATTGCAAGAAAGGCAATATCAGCGACTGTATCTGAATATCTGAACATTTCATTAAACTCTATGCAATCAAAAATATAGATACCGTTTGTTATACAGATATGCTCTGAATGTATATCCCCATGGCAGTCTTTTATAAACCCCTGCTCCATTCTTTTTGTGAACAGCCCATGTTTTGCCTTTAGAAAGTTTTGCACATAAGTTTTTATTGCATCAAACTGCATCTTTGTAATTGTCCTTCCTGCAAAGTTTTTAGTTTGAGCGAAATTTTCCTCTATATTTTTTTCTATAACAGATGGGTGCCCGAATTTGGATGTATAAAGATTAGTCGCAGTCCTCTTATGAAAACCTGCTATAACATTTGCTATACGTTTAATCATAGAATCAGTTACATTGTCTTTTTTGAGAAGGTTATCCATCATTTTATCCGACGGAAGCCTTTTCATTTTTACCGCATATTCAACCGTTTCTCCTTTGCCTTCAAACACAAACTTACTGTTTTTCTTATTTACCTCTACCACGTCGATATAGATGCCTGGTGAAAGCCTTTTATTTAGTGTGATTTCTTGATGACAGAAAAATCTTCTTTTTTCAAGGGTTGTAAAGTCCAAAAAACCAAAATTTACCGGTTTTTTAATTTTATAAACGTGTGCTGGCGTAAAAAACAGATATGATATATGGGTCTGTTTGAATTCAATTGCTTCAGGAAGGTCTGGATAGGCTGATGGTTTTAATAAGGTTTGTATAAGAGGAGGGAGAGCCACTAGTAACCTCCTTGTTTAGATTTGGGAATTAGTTTGGTGGGCGGTTTACTACAACCTATCATTCTGAACTTTATCCCATTACATACAATCCTTGCAGATAACGATATTTTTCATTATAATCAAGACCGTATCCTACAAGGAAGCCTTCTTTGGCATGAAAGCCAAGATAATCTATCTTAATAGGTACCTGCCTGCGGTCAGGTTTGTCAACAAGTGCACAGAGTCTTAAAGAGGCTGGGTTTTTAGCTTTCAGATGTTTAAGAACAACATTCAACGTAAGGCCTGTGTCCACTACATCTTCTATAACTATTACATCTCTGTTTTCAATGTCGGCGTCTATATCCTTGATAATTTGCACATTGCCCGAACTCGTGTCTCCGCTTCCATAGCTTGCAGCTCTTATAAAATCTATTTCAACAGGTATTTTTAAAGATCTGACAATATCCGCCAGAAAGATAAAAGAGCCTTTCAATATGCCGATAAGGAGAGGTGACTTGCCTGCATAATCCTTTCTTATATCGTTTGCAAGCCTTGTTACCGCAAGATGGATTTCTTCAGGTTGAAATAGTTGCTTTAGTGGAGGTTCCATGTGAAGTGTAGAAGTGCCAGAATATCAGAGTAAATGCGGTGATTCCTTGACTCGGTTTCTTCTTTTTCACACCTCAAGTTCCATATCTTTTGCAACTGCAAAGCATTTCATTTTTACACCTTGTTTTTTGATAATCTTTTTACAATTTTCCACCATTTTGTCTATCTGCTCATCTGTTCTGTCCTGATTATGGTGAAATAGTCCAAACCTTTTGACACCGGCCTCAATCGCAAGTTTTAAGCTGTCCAGATAAACTGAGTGTCCCCATGTCTTTGTATGTTTGTTATATTCCTCAGGAGTATATTCTGAATCGTGAATCAATAAGTCTGCCCCTCTGCAGAATTCAAGATAATCCGCATATTGAAGCCCGCCTGGATGCGTGTAGGTAAGCTCATTGTCAGTGAGGAATATAAAAGTTTTACTATCTTCAGAGAATTTGTAGCCCATTCCATGGTTGGGATGGCTTGTATGAATGGGGGTTATAGAAAGCCCTTTTATCCTGAACCAGTCCGGACATGCGCCTATATATGATATTTCCGCCTTCATGTCCTCAAATTTCACTGGAAAGTTTGGCGCCTGCATGGTTTTTGAAATAATTTGTTTTATAGATTCCTGGGCCAGCGGAGAACCCAACATGTTTATCTGTGTGCCTTTCATATATAATGGCTTAAAAAACGGAAACCCAAGTATATGGTCCCAATGTGCGTGGGTAAAGATTATATTTAAGTCTTGCTTACCTTCCCTTACAAGGCTGTTTCCAAGTCTCCTTATACCGGAGCCTGCGTCTATTATAATAATGTTATTGTCTTTTGTCCTGATTTCCATACAAGTAGTATCGCCGCCGTATTTTATATACTCTTTACCTGAAACAGGGATAGACCCTCTTGCCCCCCAGCATCTTATTATCACAAATTTAAACCTCCGTTTATAATTTCTGCCTATATAATCCTTCTTACGGCAACGGCAAGGTAATTTTAGCAGGCTGTTGAAAAAGCCACCAACAGCCTTAATTACACAGATTAGGAAAAACGATTACACAGAAATGTCATTCCGAGCGAAGCGAGGAATCTCGTTCTTTGAGGTTCTTCGGGCTTCACCCTCAGAATGACAGCAACGCTGTCATCTGTGTAATCTAATTCTTTATCTGTGTAATCAGAGATTATTGATTTTTTCAACAATCTCTTAGTGAACCAGCATTTTCCAGTGTAAACTAATCAGGCAGAATAATATACCCTAAAACAAGAATTGTCAACAACTACAGCGGCTTATCTTTTTTTATTGACTTGGTTTGTTTTTCAGTTATTCTTAGAATACAAAAATACACGAGGAGGTTTTATGAAAATCAATAACATTGATGTATCAAAGCTCAAGGGAACAGTAGAGGCCTTTAAAAAAGATATTTCAAAGGCAAAAAAGACAAACAGGATAGAGGGGGAGTGGAATGTGGGAGACGGGCCGCAGTTCAGCGCCACAATAGAATTTGAGAACGGAAAGATTAAGCTCATGGCAGATCAGCCGACTTTTCTTGGCGGCGGTGGCCAGCAGCCAGGGCCGATGATATACTGTCTTTATGGTTCTGTATCTTGTTATGCTGCAACATTTGCGACCCTTGCGGCAATGGAGGGGATAGCCCTGAAAAAGATTAAGGTAACGGCCGAAAGCTATATTGACTTCTCAAAGGTGTTTGGGCTTTCAGATAATCCCATAGCAGAAAAGGTAAAGTTTATACTCCAAGTGGAGAGTGATGCGCCTAAAAACAAGCTGATGGAATTAGAAGAACTGGCAAAGAAGAGATGCCCTGCTGTGTATTGTCTTACTAATCCGATTAAACTGGAGACATCGCTGGAAGTAGGGTAGCCAATATAAAGCAACGGGTATTTTGGGAAATATATTTCTGCTTCACATTTTAGGGGATTTGTGTTAATAGCATAACCTGAATATGGTAGAAAAATATTATATACCATGGGTAACTGAAGAAGATATAAAGAGGGAGAAGACAAGGGCCAGAGAATTAAGAGGTAGCCAGTGGTGGTATAAGAAACGAAGTGCTGGTGTATGTTATTATTGTGGCAAGAAGGTCTATCCTGCCGAGATTACAATGGACCACATTGTGCCTATAATTCGTGGAGGCAAAAGTGCGAAAGGCAATATTGTTCCCGCCTGCAAGGATTGTAACAACAGGAAGAAATATCTGCTTCCCATGGAATGGCAGGAGTATATGAAGTCATTAGAATAGTTTTAACCCCCGAAAAATAAAAACCAAATGTATTTTTCGGGTTAAGATATTAATGACTTTATAAAATATTACCTTGAAATACAGACTTACATTAATATATCCTGCACACAAAAAAAATCTCGGAGACAACAGAAAGAAGGGGAGATATCCTATTCCGCAATTAAGCCTTCCCAGCATTGCTGGCCTGACTGACAACCGTTTTGAAATCACCATTGTAGATGATAATATAGAGGATATTAATTTTGACGCCAAGCCAGACCTGGTAGGAATAACCACCATGACGGCGCTTGCCCCCCGCGCCTATGAGATAGCTCAGGAGTTCAGGAAAAGGGGCGTTCCTGTAATCCTTGGCGGCATCCATGTTTCAATGCTGCCTGAAGAGGCGGCAAATTATGCAGACTCTATTGTTTTGGGCGAGGCGGAAGATGTATGGCCGGTTGTGTTGGAAGATTTTATACACAGCAGGCTGAAAAAGATATATAAAGGTACAGGCCAGCATACGTTGGTAAATCTGCCGAGACCACGGCTGGACTTGTTAAAACGGGATAGATATTTCTCAAGCAGTCTGCTTATGGCTTCGCGCGGATGCCCGCATGACTGCCACTACTGTTCTGTAACAACATTCTGGGGCAAAGGTTTCAGATACAGGCCGATACCGGAGGTCATAGAAGAATTAAAGTCGCTTAAGGGCAGGATGGTCTTTTTTGCTGATGACAATCTGTATGGCAACAAGGTATACGCAAAAAAATTATTCAGGGAGATGGTTCCGCTTAAAAAAAAGTGGTCATGCCAGGGAGACTCCCTTATTGCAAACGATAAGGAACTCTTAAATCTTGCTGCTGAAAGCGGGTGCCAGTGGATATTTATAGGAATAGAATCTATTTCCGAAAAAAACCTTGCAAAGATGAGAAAATCGTTTAACAAGGTCAAGCAGTATAAGGAATCTTTCAAAAAGATACATGATGCAGGCATTAACATATTCGGGTCGTTTATTTTTGGCCTTGACGAGGATGATAAAAATGTATTTAAGGAGACTGTGGATTTTGCAATTGACGCAAAGCTGGATGCGGCGAATTTTTATATACTTACGCCCTTGCCTGGCACAAAACTATTTCAGGAGATGAAGGATGAGGGCAGACTCCTGCATACCGAGTGGGATAAATACGATGCCAATCATGTAGTGTTTAAACATCCGAAACTGACTTCTGAGGAGCTTCTGAGCGGTCTGATATTTGCCTATAAATATTTTTACTCCATCCCTTCCATATCAAAAAGGATGCTGCGGGCAGGCCATAAAAGGCCGGTGCAGTCGCTTATATTAAACCTTGGCCGCTTCTTGAGGAGAAAACGCTTTGAGACGATATGCAGAATGCAGTGAACAATAAAATAGTTTCTGCTTTGCCTTGCCATATTAACCTCCGTCTCTTTTCCATATACAAAAAATTAGGAGATGGTATTTGTAATCTTATAGATCTTTTTGACCTTGCAACTTATAAAATACCCTTCAAAACTTTTTTTTATCAAAAATATATGATAGACTTGGGGCAAAACCAAAATGGGAGGTGTTTTCCATGAAGAAGATTTTATTTTTAGGATTACTTTTTATATGGACGGCAGTTGCTGTTTCTATATCTTTTGCATCAGACTACAAGCTGATTGATGGTAAAGAGATGGAGGTCATGATGTCTGACGGTAAACCTATGGTAATTGTGGATGTCAGAGAGCCTTATGAATTTGCAGCAGGGCATATAAAAGGTGCTATAAATATCCCTTATGGCGCTGCCAAGCCCAGAATACTTAAGGAACTTTCCCTGGATAACCGCATTGTATTTGTATGCCACGGAGGGCCTATGGGTGATGAACTCAGCGCTATCCTTGTAAAGAACAATTATAAAGAAGTATATAACCTTAAGGGTGGTATGAATAAGTGGAAGGGTGATGTTGTTAAGTAGCTAAGGTTGAGGTTAAGGCTAAGGTCGAGACTAAGAACCGCAAAAACTCCAACATTGGCCTAAGCTATAGCCTTTTACAAAAGGGGGTGAACTCCTATCATTATAAACATTGCTAAAAAAGCCCTTCTGGACAAAATCCTCCACAGAAAGAAAAAAAACAAGTGGGAAGGCGGAGAGATAGATATTGGCGATTTATTAAAGGCCATATTGCATAGGGCAAATGAATTTGTTCCCTCAGAGTCTGGCTCCATATTTCTGGATGACCCTGCTTTAAAATTTGAGAATCAGGGCAAAGGCAGGCTCTATTTTATCGCCTGCTTTGGAAGAGGTTCTTCGGCTATTGTAGGAAACTCTATGCCAAGCAGTGTAGGCATCGTTGGCAATGTTTACACTTCAGGGAAGCCGTATATAAGCAAGGATGTAAAAACTGACAGCCATTTTTACTCAGGCATAGACAGAAAGACTAAATTTACAAGCAGGTCAATAATATGCGTTCCAATAGAAATAGATGGAACAAAGATAGGTGTAATTGAGCTTATCAACAGGAAGGAGAAGATAAATTATGAGCCCAAGGACCTTGCGCTGTTAAAGATATTTGCAGGTTATACCTCAACCCTTATACAGAATACCTTGGATGCCAAGGTGTTTGAGAGGCTTTCACGGCTTGATAATCTAACAGGCCTTTATAACGACAGGTTCTTTTTTGAATCTTTGGAAAATGAGATAAGCAAGTTCTTGCAAGATATGGAGGCGACGAATTTGTTATTATTCTGCCCGGTGCAGATATAAGAAATACAGGGGAGTATGCTGAAATAATTAGAAAAAAGATAGGAAATAATATATTTGTAAAAGATGCAGTCGGCCCAAAAGAAAAGGCATTAAATATAAAAGGGGTTATAACATGCAGTGCAGGCGTTGCCTCTTTAAAAGAAAATGTAAGGCCAAACAAAAAGATAACAAAAATGGGAACCGCTATTATAAGCCAGGCAGATAAGGCCATGTATAAGGCTAAGGATCAGGGCAAAAACAGGATTTTTTTTGCAAAAGGAAAGGTGTAGTTTTGATTTTTTGGGTTATATGGCCAGCGAATATCTTCCGATATCAGAACTTATCAAATCCCGCCGAAGTATAAGAAAATTCACCAGTGAACCAATTGATGATGCAATGATTGACCAGATACTTACCGCCGGCATCTGGGCGCCGTCCGGCAAAAATAATCAGCCGTGGAAGTTTGCTGTCATAAAGTCTGAAGCGCTGCGCAAACTACTTGCAGGACTCACCCACTATACCAAGATAATTGAAAATGCACCATGCTGTATAGCTGTTTTTTTAGACCACAATCTTTCCTACGACAGGACAAAGGACTGTCAGGCAATAGGCGCATGTATTCAGAATATGCTTCTGGTCATCCATGATATGGGTCTGGGCGCTGTATGGCTGGGAGAGATATTGAGAAATAAGGAGAAAGTGGCAGAATTATTAAATCCCGAATCATCGGGATTAAATGCCCCTTCTAATCTTGAACTCATGGCTGTTGTTGCCCTCGGCCACCCGGCAGAAAAGGGAGGAAAGGGTAAGAGGAAGGCTCTGGATGAAGTGATGTTTTTGAGGCGGTGAGATCAGCAGCGGTTCTTAGCCTCCCGCTGGAGTGTGTTTTTAGGTGCTTTCGGTTTCAGTTGGCTCTTCCGAGAGTTGAGCGCCATGCCATACAGCCACAATCCAAACGATTTTCCCTTTTACGTGGTAGAAAAAACGATATGAAGCAACTATAACTTCTCGAAATGGAAGAGCAGGAAATTCCGGCAACGTCCTGCCGGATTGTGAGAATTTTTGGAGTCTCGACAATGATTTTTCTGACTTGTGCCGAAAGGCCGCGGCTGCCGTTGGGTTCTCGCGATAAATGTATGCGAGTGCGGCAAGAAACTGAGTGCGAGCTGAAGGAGTAAAACGGATTTTCACCTTTGCAGATCTCTTAACAACTTATCGGCTTCCGAGAGAACTACGTCAAGGTCGTAGCCCTTGCCTGCTTCTATTTCTTTTTCCCCTTGAGCAAGAAGCCTCAAAAGTTCGAGTTCATGCTGGGAATGTTCATACTCCTCTATGCTGACCATCACAGCGGCAGCGCGCCCCCTTTGTGTGATAATAAGCGGTTCCCGCAGCTTGGCCACACGCTTTACAATGGCTGTTGCATCTTGGCGAAGATCGGTGATTGGTACGATATTCGGAATTTTAACCATTAGTGATACCTCCTATGATAGTTTTAATGGTAGCACTAACAGTAGTAAGTAGCAAGGTCTTTTTTCTGGAAAAAGTATTTGGACACCGCTCAACACACAGATTTCAACAGATTTTGAATACCATTCAAAAATATCTGGAAAACAAATCTGATACCTTTTTTTCTTCTTATCATCTTGTTTCTCTTATCGTCCCCATAGATGTTCTTGCTGAATATCTTTTCAAGACTCGGTCTGCTTATATATACTGAGACGATGTCAAGAAAATAGAGCTTGTTGAAAAACTCAACAATCTCTGATTACACAGATAAAGAATCAGATTACACAGATTAAAACTCCTTGAAATATCTGTGTAATCGTTTTTTCTAATCGGTGTAATCAAGGCTGTTGGTGTCTTTTTCAACAGCCTGCATAGACCTGACCCACTTGCCCTGATGGGACCTTTTAATGGTATCTATCCCTAATTTCCCCCTGCCCCTAATTCATTGTTAGATTTTTTTATTGTAATTAATTATTTTATCCATTTCTTTAATTATACTTATGGCCATTATTTGTAAATTTTTGTAAGCGTCATAAATATTGTTTTTTATTAATTTATGGTTTTCTTCTGATTGATTTGTATCGAATGTCATGAAAAAATATTTTATTGCTTTTTCTGTTTCTTCATTAAGGAGTCTAATCCTTGTATTTATTTCATGTAGAATATTCTGAAGTTCAATATTGAACATAGATATATTACTAAATTTTGATTCTAAAAACGGTAAATGATGTTCTTTAAGGCTTAAGCCTATGCCTTCATCTTTTTTTCTTAATATTAAAACAGCTTGGTCTATATCTTCATTTTTTTTATTTAGTAGGTCTTTAATGGCTTTTTTTATGTTTTCTGTAGGCTGATTTCCTTCATAATTTTCAAAATATGGTAGACACCATTCCAAATATTCCCTGTCACATTTTCCTGCACGCATTCCCAATATATGTGCTGTGCAAATAAGCCTGTATTGCGTTTCTTTAATTTCAGTCTTGATACCATTAAATAATTCTTGCTTAGTGTAATATTGTTTTATTTTATCTACAATTTGTGGGCTTAATAAACCTAATAACCAACCAAGGATTAAATATAATATGTTCATGATGTTATGGTGGTCTGTTAAAAATCTAACATTCTTTTTTAGTCTACATGCATCTTTTAGCGAATTTTAGGTCAACGTATGATTAGAGTCAAGAAACATTTGCCTAATTATATTCTTAACTCCTCAAAAAGTAAGGAGAATAATTTTTAGCTGCATATTATATTGCATTCGTAATGAGGCGATATTGAAAAACGTCTTTTATAGTTCATGCTCAAAAATTGCCCAGATGCAAGGCGCTGTAGTTTGCCGATTCATCGGCGCTTTTAAAGACGCCCATAAATGGGCAAGCTACAGATACGTGCAGCGCAGCAACGAAGACAACGCAGCAGGCTTCGTCGTGACCCTTCGACAGGCTCAGGGTGACAGTCATGGTGAGCCTGTCGAACCATCAGCCGAACGATGGGCGTTTCTCAGCGTGAACTAATTAATTCAGCATCGCAAGGCTCACTGCCATCACTATCATCCCTGTTATTACGCCAATAATGGAGAGATGTTCCCTGCCGTAGGAATGGGATATTGGCAGGAGTTCATCGAAGGCAATAAATACCATCAGGCCGCCTACACCGCTTAACATCCATCCCAGCACGGTGTCGTTTAAAAACGGCAGCAATATGAGGCCTGCGACCAACGCCCCTAATGGTTCACTGATTCCTGATAGAAAAGACCAGAAAAACGCCTTGCGGGCGCTGCCTGTTGCTGAATAGACTGGCACAGATACAGCAATACCTTCCGGTATATTGTGTATGGCAATTGCAATGGCAATTGCAATGCCCACATCTATATTTTTGAGTGTGCCGGCAAATGTCGCCATGCCTTCGGGAAAGTTGTGTATGCCGATACCAACAGCGACAAATAGAGATGCCTTTTGCAGCTTGTTTTTTATCGAAACCTCTGAATGTTTATGTTCTTCTGAATGGTCATGCTCTTCCAGTATATAATTATGCGGAATAAGAACATCTATCGCATACATTAAGCCCATGCCTGCAAAAAACGCCAAATGTCCGTAAGTGAATCCAATACTCTTTATCCCCTGCTGGAGAAGCTCTACAAAAGAGACCAAAACCATAACGCCTGCTGCACCCCTTTAGTCCCCTCTCGAGAGGGGACTAAAGGGGTGTGTTGTCTGTCAGCCAACTTACCAGTTTACCCAAAAATCAATGTCTATTTTTGGGAGATTTATAATAACGGAGGGAATATGTTTTATAAAAATTCTAATGAAGAAATAAGGGGAGTGGTTGTCCTCACTCCGGCTGAATCCAAAAGGCTTATTGCAAAGGCTGTCAAAGAGATGCCTGATGTAAAGAGGGCGCTTAAAAAGGGAAGGATAATAATCATTGGCGGCACAACCAATGCCTATGTGGCAGAGGAGATAACAGGAAAAAAGGTGGATAAATTCTGGTTTGCAGCAGGAAGGGTTACAAATGGCAAGCTTGGGGCGAATGAGGCAGATAAGAGAATAAACCCGTTTCTGCTGAAAAACGGCAGGGTTGTTGAGACATCTCCCAAGGACATGCTTCAGGAATTTACAGCAGATGATGTGTATATAAAAGGTGCAAATGCAGTGGACGCAAACGGCTATGCAGGCATTCTTATGTCCAATGACAAGGGCGGGACAATCGGTGCCGCAATGGGAATACTGAATGCACGGGGAAGCCATTTGATTGTCCCTGTTGGCCTTGAAAAATTTGTTCCTTCTGTTATTGAGGCAGCAAAAAAATGCGGTCAGGGGAGGATTAAGTATGCTACATGCGATAAAGTTGGCATGATGCCGCTTGTAAATGCCAAGGTGATGACAGAATTACAGGCTATAGATATTCTTTTTGGAGCATCTGGTGTCAAAGCAACTCATGTGGCATCTGGCGGCGTTGCCGGTTCAGAAGGGGCGGTTGTATTGATATTGGAAGGAAAAGACCATGCTGTAAAAAAGGCATTTGATTTTATCTGCAGGATAAAGGGGATGATATAGCACTCATCATAAGTAAGAGGCGCTTAGTGGTTAAGATATTCTTGTAGTTGACCTTTTCCTTATTTTTAGCTATATATACAGCTATGATTACAAAGGATTCAAAGACTATAATTGTGGCAGATGATAGTGCATTCTTCAGGGTAAAGTTAAGCGATGTCCTGACAGAGGCGGGTCATCGGGTCAGGATTGTTAAAGATGGGGCAGAGCTTATAAAAGAGATACAGATAAACCCAAATGGTATAGACATGATACTCCTTGACCTCCAGATGCCCAATATAGACGGTTTTGGGGCGTTGGAATGGATAAACAATAATGGCCTCAAAGGTAAATTTCACATTCTGGCTATATCAGGCGTTTATGAGACTGCCCAGATCATAGATAGGTTAAAAAAACATGGTGTGGAAGGCCTTATGACAAAGGCATACACCCCGGAAGAAATTATATTCAGGGTTAATAAAATACTTTTTCCTCTTAAAGGAGCTGCACAGCGCGGCGACCCAAGGATTCCACTATCCCTCCCTGTAGATTTTAATATCGGTGAAATATCAGCCACTGGTTATCTGCTGAATATAAGCGAAACAGGTCTTTTCCTGCATACTAAAAAAACGCTTTTCCCCGGAACAAATCTGTATATGAGATTTGTACTCCCCGGTTCTAAAAAGATTTTAAACATCAAAGGACTCGTCAAATGGTGCACACAGATGGGTGGTGAAAAGAGCCTTTTCGGCGGAGTTGGAGTTCAGTTTGTTCGTCCTGCACCGGAAGACCAAAAGAGTATACTGGAGTTTGTACGGGCTGAGCTTAAAAAAATGGGGTTAGGAAATGATTAACCCAGAAAATGCAGTTGGAATTGTCATGAGACGCAGAAGAAGCCTTACAGGCAAGGCGGAGGCAGAATCTTGGCAGCAGGAATATTGGAATATTTCAATGTCAAAATTCTGCCGACAACGCCGCATGTGGGCTGATTTCAAGTCGTAATAGATTTCAAATTCATTTTCCGGGTTAAGAAAATAAACCATTTTTACTTCCATATAAAGAGAAGACCGCAATAAAAACGCCTGTTGTAATGGCAGAGTCAGCAACATTGAAAGCCGGCCAGTGGTATCGGCCTATATAAACATCCAAAAAATCTATTACCTCTCCAAACTGAATCCTGTCTATCAGATTTCCAACAGCGCCGCCTGCAATAAGCGACATGGCAATGCGATATGGTAAATTGTTTTCTATCTTTCTGTAGACAAAAAATACGACTATCAGCGCAACCATGGATACGCCTATTAAAAACAGTGTGCGAAAAATTTCATTGCTGTCACGGAACAGGCTGAAGGCTGCGCCGGGATTCCTGACATGAGTGATATTAAAAAAACCACCGATGACCTCTATGGATTGATGAAGGGAAATATAATGGGTAATAATGGCTTTTGTCAGTTGGTCAAGGATGACAACAGCTATGGAAATAAATATGAGGATTTTATATTTTTGCATGGTATGGTTCGAGCGGATTAGAGAATTAGCGAATTAGCGAATTGGAAAAATCTAATCTCTAATTCTCCAATCCGCTAATTCACTGGCCTACCGCCTCCAGGCACCTTTCGCAGATGGTCGGATGTTTTTCATTCTCTCCTACCCGTTCGCTATAGTTCCAGCACCGTTCGCATTTCTTGCCTTTTGCAGGCACAACCCAAACCTTTAGGCCCGGAATCTCCTGGCTTTCAAATGCGCTGCCTTCCCCAGAGCCCAAAACGAGTTGAGAGACAATAAGAATTTCTTTTAAAGCAGAAGTATCTTTCCTCACAAGTTCTTCCAATTCCTTTGGCGGCATTATACTAACCATTGCATCAAGAGGATGCCCTATTACCTTATCCTTTCTTGCTGTCTCCATGGCCTTTGCAATCTCTGCTTTTATCTGCAGCAAAGTGTCCCATTTCTTTTCCAGTTTGTCATCTATCCATTCTTTTTTCACTTGTGGGAATGTTGAAAGATGCACACTTACCTCTTTTCTTTTTGGCATGAATTGCCATACCTCATCAGAGGTAAATACCAGCACCGGCGCGATTAGACGCACCAGATAATCCGCCACATAATAGATTGTTGTCTGGCCTGTGCGTCTTGCCTTAGAATTAACCTTTGATGTATAAAGCCTGTCCTTTAATATATCCAGATAGAATGCGCTCAAATCCACATTGCAGAAATTGTGAACAGAATGATAAATAATGTGAAACTCAAATGTCTCATAAGCCTTCAACACACGTTCTGTAAGTTTGGCAAGTCTGTTAA
This sequence comes from Deltaproteobacteria bacterium, assembly GCA_016214995.1. GTDB lineage: Bacteria > Desulfobacterota > GWC2-55-46 > UBA9637 > UBA9637 > JACRNJ01. The sequence goes on along the minus strand of JACRML010000059.1, from coordinate 21,940 downwards.
GTGTTAACCTGTCCAGCTCTGTCAAATCACTGTATGGAACAGCATCCTTTTCAGGGTCAAAGTCATACAGATTGCCGAGTATATATCTGAAGGTATTGCGGATTCTTCTATATGCCTCTGACAGCCTCTTCAATATTTCTTCTGAGATGCGGATGTCTTCGCGGTAATCCTCGCCTGCCACCCATAGTCTCAGAACCTCTGCCCCGTGTTTGTTTATAACCTCCTGAGGGGCAATTACATTGCCGAGGGATTTGCTCATCTTTCTGCCGGAGCCGTCCACTACAAAACCGTGAGTTAGCACGGCCTTGTATGGTGCGAATCCCCTTGTTCCAACTGATGCAAAAATGGATGAGTGAAACCATCCCCTGTGCTGGTCGCTCCCTTCCAGATAAAGGTCAGCAGGCATCTTTAGATTTTCTCGTTTTTCCAGAACTCCGGCAAAACTTGTTCCTGAATCAAACCAGACATCAAGGATGTTTTCCTCTTTTTCAAAGTCCTGTTTGCCGCATTTTGCACATTTTGTTCCGACTGGCAATAAATCTTTTGCGGATTTTTCAAACCATGAATCCGCCCCTTTTATTTCAAACTCATCGGCAATTTTATTGATGATATATTCTTCTAAAAGTGTGTGGTCGCAGATATTGCAGATGAATGCCGTAATCGGCACACCCCACGCCCTCTGCCTTGATATGCACCAGTCAGGCCTGTTGGCAACCATGTTGTAAATCCTATCCCTGCCCCATGAAGGTATCCAGTCAACCTTGTCAATTGCCTCAAGTGTCTTTTTTCTCAAACCATGTTTTTCCATTGATATAAACCACTGCTCTGTTGCCCGAAAGATTATTGGGTTTTTGCATCTCCAGCAGTGTGGATAAGAATGTTTTATCTTTTCTTCAAAGAGCAGGGCGCCTTTTTGTTTCAACAATTCAATAATGCCGGCATTTGCCTTGAATACATACTGGCCTTCAAATTCAGGCACCTGTGATGTAAATTTTCCCTGATTGTCAACGGGGTTATAAATATCAAGGCCGTATTTCAGGGCCATTTCATAGTCTTCCTGTCCATGCCCCGGTGCAGTATGCACGCAGCCTGTACCTGCGTCGGTTGTTACATGTTCGCCAACAATTACTTGAGATGCCCTATCAATAAATGGGTGCTGGCAGATTATTCCTTCTAAATCCCTACCAACATATGAGCCGCTAATAGGAGGAAATTCAGGCTGTTTCATGCCGAATTTTTCCATGCAGCTTTTTAAAAGGGCATCGGCCATAATCCACACTTCTTCATTGGTGCCTAAATTTACCTTTATCTCCGAATACATAATGTCTGGATGAAGGGCTATTGCAAGATTTGCAGGCAATGTCCACGGTGTTGTTGTCCAGATTACGAAGTAATGGCGAAGTCTTGGATATTCTTTAAACCATCTTTTAGATTGCATTGCTTGAGGAATTTCTTTAATTTTAAACTTTACATAAATAGACGGCGACTCTTTGTCATTATATTCCACCTCTGCCTCGGCGAGGGCTGTCTGGCATGATGCGCACCAGTGGATGGGACGTTTGCCTTTATATACAAGGTTTCTTCCAACAAACCTTCCCAACTCCCTCAGGATGGTCGCCTGATATTTATAATCCATGGTAAGATAAGGATTATCCCATTCTCCAAGCACACCAAGCCTTTTAAACTCCTCTCTCTGAATATTCACATACTTTTCTGCATACGCGCGGCAGTTTTTTCTTGTCTCAAGCTTTGTCTGCCTACTGCTTACTGCCCCCTGCTGACTGCTTGCAGGGGCAGGCTTCTGCTTACTATCTTTTTCAACCTGAAGCTCTATGGGCAGGCCGTGGCAGTCCCAGCCCGGCACATAGTCGGTTGCAAACCCCATCATAAATCTTGATTTAACAATTATGTCTTTCAGTATTTTATTTAAGGCATGGCCGATATGGATATTGCCATTAGCATAAGGCGGGCCGTCATGCAGGATGTACTTCTTCCTGACTTTGCTTGCATCCATAATCTTTGTATAAAGGCCGGTCTCTTCCCATTTTTTAAGTATTTCAGGTTCTTTATTGGCCAGATCAGCCTTCATGGGAAAATCGGTTTTGGGGAGATTTAATGTATCTTTGTAATCCATAGTTATGCCTCTTTTAATTATTAGGCCATAGGCCGAAGGTTGTTTTCTTCTCACCTCTTGCCCATTGCCTCTTGCCCGTATTTTGCGATTGATTATACACAGATTAGCCAAAAACTCAAAGGGATTTTACTTTTTTGATGATTTTTTTCATCTACTCTGATAACTTCATTGATTGCAAGCATAATTTTTTATAAAAGGATTCTATGAAAAAGGTTGCACTTATTATTTTTATCCTATGCATTATCATTGCCGGGCTGTTTGCTTATATGAAGCTTAAGAGGCCGGAAAGGCTATCTGACTGCATTGAAAGTACCGGACTTATAGAGGCCACAGAGGTAGAGCTAAGCCCGAAGATTGCCGGCAGAATAGACTGGCTCTGCTGCAAAGAGGGAGACACGACAAAGGCAGGCGCAGTCGCCGTTAAACTGGATAGCAGAGAATTGCTGGCACGGGTTAAACAGGGTAGAGAATCGCTTAAAGGAGCAGAGGCTTCTCTTAAAATAAGCGAAACAAATCTGGAAAATACAAAGTTTGAGATAGATGCTGTAAAGGCAGAGGTCCAGGCAGCAGAGGCAGAGGTTGCAAGGGCATATGCCTTAACAGAAGATGCAAAAAAGAACCAGCAGAGAGTCTCCGGGCTTTTTAAAGATGGTTTAATATCCGAACGGGAAATGGACGCAGCAAAGACAAATTATGACGCCAACTCTGCCCAGCTTGACTCTGCAATGGCGCACAAAAAGGCGGCTGATGCAAAACTGAAAACATCCATATCCAACATCAAAACAGCAGAGGCTCAGATTTCTTCTGCAAAGGCGAAGATGCACGAATCGCAGGCAGCGCTGAATGTATTGGAGACACAACTTAAGGATACAGAGATAGTCTCGCCCATAGACGGCGTTGTCGCATACAAGGCATTTGAGACAGGCGAGGTAGTCAATGCCGGCGCGCCTATCTACACCATACACGATTTAAAAAACATCTGGGCAAGGGTTGACATTGAGGAGACAACCATAGGAGAGATAAAGCTTGGCAATTCAGCAAAGGTAACAGCATCATCACTGCCTGATAGAGAATTTACCGGTGAGGTCATTGAAATAGGCAGAGAAGGCGAATTCGCCACCCAGAGAGATGTAACCAGAGGCAGGTCTGACATACGGACATTCAGGGTAAAAATAGGCATAAAAGAGCCGAATGGATTATTGAAAACAGGGATGACGGTAAAGGCGAAGATATATTGCAGGTGAGAGGAAGCTTAGAAGATGTATGGCTATTTTATAGCCGCTGACTTGCCTTTTAGCAAATTAACATTTAAACTTATTTTCAGTGGCACGGTTTGCCATGTTTACTGGAATGTTTTGTTAAACGAGCCTGTCGTTGATTTACCCATTTTTTAAAAGATGCCTGGCTTTCCCCTGATGCCTTGCCAGTCAATAATCCCTCAACGCTTATGTCTTCATCAATGTCTTCCCAATGGATACCGTGACCTTTCCCTATCAGCCTCCAGTTCTTTCGCTCCTCCGGAGTAGCATATACTAAACGAGGAAACCACTCCAGGGGAGCTGAAATTGTTCTTCCATCGCTCAGGTCCACACTCAAAGTATCTTTTGTTATATTTACATTCTCCGCTCTTGGGATTTCTATTTCAATGACCGAAATATTCATTCCATGCCTCCATGAGTTTTGAATGGTTTTCATTGATAATTTTGTGAATTTTACTAATTTCTATACGGCTAAATCCTCCGCTGCTTTGCAGCCTGACAGGGTCAAGCCAAAATTTGGCAATTTTATCATCACGTTCAACGTGAATATGCCGTGGCTCTTCGCTATCCCCTGCGTAAAAGAAAAACCGATATGGTCCAACTTTAAGTATCGTTGGCATTATGCCTATGATAGCATATTTTTATTATTTGTCTAATGTAAAAATCAGCACAAGATGTATTCATTTCTTGTAAGATTAAAGACTCTGTGAGAGGGTAAAGCAAGAAAAGGTTGCTCATAGCTACTCTGCTAATGATGTATTGCTGTTAAGTAAATAAATCAGTTTCCTTTACGCTCAGACTCTTTTTGTAAATAGTCTGATAGATGTGGTAAAGTGTCCACACACAATAATGCTGACCATCAAAAAGTGGGGTTGAAATGGAAGATACAGTAATAGAGAACCTGAAAACCATATGTCTCTGCAAAAGCATCAAAAAAGGGACAATCCTCAAAGCAACACATCGTGGGTATCATACGGTAGAGGCGATTAACAGAAAGCTTGGTGCAGGAAGCGGCGATTGCAAGGGGGAAAGATGCCGCTCAAAGATAAAGCTAATGATAGAAGAATGTCTAAACAAGGGCTGAGAACCCTTCCTGTTTTTTCAGTTGATTAGACGGATAAGGCCAGCCGGGAATTTAATTGGGATATGTCTCCGCTTCCTGCAATACTATATGCATTCACAGCAATCTCTCACAACTCCCCCTTAAACGCTTTATCAAGAACCGACGGCAGCATGGCGTTAAGCTCCACTGCTGTCCCGGCCTGAAGATGCTTCAGTGAATCCACCTTTGTCTGAAGGTTGTCGAGGTAGGCAACGATGCGGCGTTGTTCGGAAAGAGGTGGAATCGGTATAGTCTTTTGTTGTAAAAAACTCTGCGGAACCCGTTGCTGTCCCGCTGTCCCTGTAAAATGAGTTGCGGCATCATTTCTAAACGCTTTGTGTCGTACAATTGCAAGTAACCATTCTCCTGAAACTCGCGCTTGAGGTCTGATTACGTGGAATTCAGTTGACCCAAAACCAGTTTTATTTATTAAATTTCGAGCTAATGTTGCTTTCCCGTTCTGCATACATGGCGTAATTCTAGCAAAAATCACATCACCATCTGCGAACCAAGTATATCCTTTAGATACCTCAGCATACGGACGTATTTCTGCATGAGTTATGGTACCATTTTCTTCATCTACTGCTTTCATAGGAACAAATGAGACTAAATCAGCAGAAGCAAGATTAAGTCCTCTGCGAGAAGGGTTAATCTCCGCAAATTGAGATATAGGGCCATATTCCCAATGAGAATGTTTATCATTGAGTACATGACTTAATGCAGCATCAGCAAGCGCCTCAGCCTCCTCAACCGCCTTCTGCCTGAGCCCTTTTGCTTCCTCAATCTTTGCGGCCAGTTCCTCAACCCGCGCCACGATGCGCTTTTGTTCGGAGAGAGGGGGAAGGGGGATTTCTATCTCTAAGAACCGTTCTGGACGAATCCGGTTCTTTCCGCTGGTTCCACGCGATTTTTCATCGCACTTTTCCCAAAAGTCCTTTCTTTTGCTTAACCAGTGAATCCATCGAGGCTCCAGTTTATCTCTAAGTGGTACGAACGTGGGAAACTCACCTGAACCATAGCAACCTGCAAGCCGCTCAGGAACAACTGCAACACTTCCATTTCTGGCCCATATCTTATTTACAATAATGTCATCAGCTTCTACTTGAGATAATGTTTTATATTTTGTTTGCCCGCCGTCAATAGTTTCACGCTCATAAGCACCCTCACCCCAAAGCCTGACGCCAATCTGTCGATATTCAACACCAACAGTTGGAGTTTCAGGACGCTCAACTGGAACAGCCACCTCTCCCAGCGGCACCATCGGCCAATGCTTGGTCATTGCTTTGCCTCGTAAATCTTGTTTTTCAAATTCTGAAGGTATTCTACCAATTCATGAACCTTTGTTGACGGGTTATCCGTGCCACTGGTCTGATGAAAGGCATCGAGCCGCTTGGCATTGGTTATCGCGTTATCCAGTTTGTCCTTTACTAATTCAAAAATATTACGGTTGCCCTTCTGGTATCCGGAGATATGCCCTCTAATCTCCGCTTCTACAAGGGCGCAGTTGGATGCATCCCCCGTAGCGGAAAAAGAACGGCTTGTAAATGTGTAATGGAGAAGCAGCCATATCTCAAAACAGGGGATAGAGGTAATCGCGTGAAAAGTGGCTTTCTTTAGGCGAGGAGTTGATCTAATTTTGTCAAGCGCTGCTGGATAAGTGGTATGTTTATCTTTATCAAATACACAGTACACTCTGTCATAACAGGGATCTTTATTAAATTCCTTAATAGCAAAGTTGACGACACTAAGCGGATCTATTCCTGTTTTTTTATCCGCAATGACAATATTCGCATTGCTTAACAGCAGATGTTTACGAAGCCCGAGAAAATAGTAGGGTTCGGTCTTTGCTCCCTCGCATACAATCAGGACAATATCGTAAGCAGCTCTTTTTGCTGTCTTCCGGCGCAATGATTCCGCTTCACGGGCTTTACGTTTATGGAAAATATCATCCGTTCCCATCAGAACTTAAATTCTCCAATGAATGGGAGGGCGCCATACCGGCCTTTGAGATAACCTCTCTCCAATGCTTCTCCTTTGCGCGGGCTGAAATCGCTAAGAGGGTAAAGACGGCTTGCGCTTTCCGTATCCTTTTCCACAAACCAGACCTGATCACGACGGAAGATATCTGTGTCAAGGACAGAGGTATCGTGGGTGGTAAAGGCTAATTGGGCATTGTTTCTGCTAATTTCCGAATTATGGATTAAGTTAATAAGAAAACGAACCATAAGCGGGTGTAAACTGGTATCAAGTTCATCAACAAAAAGAATACGCCCTTTTGCTAATACATCTAATAAAGGTCCTGCAAAGGCAAAAAGTTTTTGCGTTCCGCCCGATTCATCGGAAATATCGAATGAAACAATATCGCCACTGTCAACTGTTTTGTGCAAGAACCTAACATTGGTCATCTCTTTTCCTTGCATACCTCTAATAACCAAATCCTTGATTTCTTGAGGTGTAGTAGGGGGCAAGATATCCAAAGAAAACGGAATCTTCTTTAGTTCAATCCCAGTGATGCTGATGTCTGCTGAATTCATAAATTCCATAATCCGTTTTTTGCCTTCCTCGGATGCGCACTGCTCAATTGAAAACTGTAAATTAATGTCCCCGCCTGGCAGAATAACGGCAAGTTTCTGCTGGAACCAGTTAAATACTGGTTTAAGCTGTTCATTGTTGAGTTGAATGGCAGTAGAAAGAAAAAGACCATTTTGACGAGTTGCTTTCTGCCAAAGATCTCGTAGTTGGCCTGAACCAGCAAACTTGCTCCCGAAGTGCCAATCATCACTGCTTTTTTGTAGGTCAAACTTTCTTTCAAACCAGCGTTGTGGTCTTCCTTCAGGATACGCTAATAGCCATTCATTTGTAACCCTTGTGTTATTTACGGCAAAGCCATACTGATAGCGCACCTTATCATGGATAAAGCTTACCTCAAATTCACTCGGCTCAGTGCGGCTTTTGCTGTTTAGAAGGAAGGGAGCCACATTGATATTTTGCCCTTCCTGTAAGGCTTGCGAGGTTAATACAAAGTTCTGCATAAACAGCATTGCTCGAAACAGATTGCTTTTGCCTGCGGCATTAGGGCCATATACAGCAGCAGAACGGAGCAGGTTAGGCAGAGATGACAACCCAGAGAGAAAGGTATTTTGTTCTTTGTGTTCGGTGCCTGTTCCCGCAACCATACTCAGGGTTTGAGTAGTATGGATAGAACGGAAATTGGTCACTTTAAATTCAATAAGCATATTGATTCCTAATTTTATATAATTTCAATGCAATTATTGCATAAAAAATGCAAAAGTCAAGTTTAAATTAAAATATTATAAAATTATTTGCCAACAAGTAATTTGTTAACAGTTACGCCTTTTGGGCAGCAAGTGCCTGCCTTATCTCTGCCATAATATCCAAAATTCGCTGTTCCTTTTTTACTATGTCCTCCACCAGTCTCTCCGGCGGCATGTGTTCAAAATCTTCTTTGGCATTCGGATTTTTGATGTCCAGATTGTAGTTGTTTGCAATAATATCCTCTGCCTTTACCTTCCACGCCTGTCCATTTTTTCTTCTGTTATCCCACCATTTGATGCAGTCTTCAAATTCTTCAAACTGGATCGGCTGGGTTTTTGTGTAGTTCTTTCTTCCCTCTGGCAAAGGCTGTTCGTAATACCAAATTTCTTTTGTAGACCTGCCCCTTTCAAAAAACAGAAGATTTGTGGGAATGCCTGTATAGGGCGCAAACACGCCGTTGGGAAGCCGCACAATGGTATGCAGATTAAAGTCTTTAAGGAGTTCTTCTTTAATCCTTGCGCAAACGCCATCGCCGAAGAGCGTTCCGTTAGGCACAACAATCCCGCATCGCCCGGGCTTTTTGCCGCCAACCGGCCTTCTTAGTTTTCTCATAATGAGCTGCAAAAATAGCAGGGCAGTTTCAGAGGTTTTTTTATCTTCCGGAAAATTATTTTGTATCCCCTTTTCTTCTTCCCCGCCAAAGGGCGGGTTGGTCAGCACAGTATCAACCCTGTCTTTATCGCCGATTTCATTTAAGGGGAAACGCAAGGCATTGAGGGGGTCAATCTGCGGGTATTCAAGCCCATGCAGCATAAGGTTCATCTGACAGAGAAGATAAGGCAATGGCTTAGCCTCAGTGCCATAGAGGGCTTCTTCCTGAAGTTTCCTGAAATCTTCTGTTCGTTTGCATTGAGTTTTCAGATGCTCAAATGCCTCCACAAGAAAACCGCCTGTGCCGCAGGCAGGGTCAAGTATTGTTTCGCCAAGCCTTGGGTCAATGACTTTGACCATAAATTTTACAACAGCCCGCGGAGTATAAAATTCTCCTGAGTCCCCTGCGGTGTCCCGCATTTCCTTGAGCATGGATTCGTAGAGGTAGCCTATGGTGTGAATTTCATCTGATGAGGTGAAATGGATTCCGTTTATTTTGTTCAAAATGTCGCGGAGCAAATAGCCGTTCAGCATTCTGTTGTTAAGGCCTTTAAATACTGTTGCGATAACATCTCTCCTGTCGCCGCCGTTTGCTCCCTGAAGCGAGCGGAGATATGCAAAAAGGCCGGGGCCGCGTTTGCCGTCAGGGCCTTTTGCCTCATCGTTATTGATAAAGGCAATCAGGTCGTCGCCGGTGATGCCATCCTCTTTTGCAGCCCAGTCGCGCCAGCGATAGGGCGGCTCTATAATCGGTTTGTATCTTCTGCCGGCAAGTTTTATCTCTTCGGCTCTGAGTATTTCCATATCATCAAGGAATTTTAAAAACATCACCCATGTCAACATAGGAAGGCGGTCAAGGTCGCCGTTTAATCCCTTGTCTTTTCTCATGATGTCGCGGCAGGATTTTATAATAGAACTTAATTGCTGCGCGGTGGTCATGGGTTGATGGCTCTTTACTTTTTTTGGCATTTGCTCTCCTCGTTATCCTGCATAAAGCAAATTTTGCATTTCATAAACTGCCTTTCTCAACTGCTCGGTTCCGCCAAATTTATCTGCTATCTCCATAACATTGCCATACCTTGATATTGGCTCTATCTTCAGGATGTCCGGTATCTTAAACTGCGCTGTGCCATGCTCAATATATTTATCAAGTATCTCATTGAGAATCTGCCGGGCATCGGTATCATATCTTTCAAAAAACTCCTTCTGTTCTTTCTTGATGCGGTCAGCCCGCTCCCGCCTGCTTCTCTTGGGTGAATGGAAGGCAAGGTTGCACAAGAGGTCAAAAGGGTCGACATCCGGGTCGCCGGAGACCTCTATTAAATCTTCAAGCAATATGCCTTTGTCAGCCAGTGTTTCTATGATGGTTGTCCGTTCATCTGCTATGCTCCATTTAGACCTGAGTTCAGCAGCAGAAGTAAATATTTCCCTTATTTTTTCGCCGGTGTAGTCTGTTAGTTTTACGACCCGCAATTTCTTGCCGTCAGCATCAAGCTCATAAACGATATCCGCCGCAATTTCTATTGAGCCGTTGTCAACATAGTATTTGCGGGGAGTTATGTCAGGAACATCAGCGATATCTTTAATGGTTGGCGCATGTTCGCCGCTGTCTTCTGCAGAATTGTATTCTTCCGGCATTGTAACCACAGGCTTGCCAACTACATCTCCGATATTATTTATCTCTTCTTCAGTAATAATGGCCGGCTCTCCGTCAAAATCAGGGTCGGCAAAGAGTTTTGTGGCGCTCCCTGTGTAATCCATTATGGTAAAGTAAAGCTTGCCATAATCATCCCGCACCCGCGTACCCCTGCCTATAATCTGCTTAAAGTCGGTCATTGAGTTTATCACCTTTACAATGACTACATTCTTGCATGTCGGCATGTCCACGCCGGTGGTCAAAAGCCTTGAGGTAGTCAGTATCGCAGGCGTTTCTGTCTCCAGTTCCTGAAAACGGCTGAGATGCCCCCTTCCTATATCGCCTTCTTCTGAAACAACACGGCAGACATAGTCAGAAAACTCTTTTGCAAGATCGCTATTTAGATTGTTCAGTGACTTTCGCATATCTTCTGCATGTTCTTGGTCAACGCAAAATATTATAGTCTTGTCAAAGCGGTTTGTTTTTTTGAGATAATTGCTAAGATGTTTTGCTATTGCCTCGGTTCTGCCCTTTAGAGATATGATGGTTTCAAAGTCCTTTGTGCTATATTCTCCATCAGGTATTTCTCTGCCATAACGGTCGAGTTCGCCCTCCGAAGGCCTCCAACCCGCTGCATCCACAGAGGATACTACCCGGTGCACTTTATACGGGGCAAGAAAACCATCCTCAATTCCTTGCTTAAGGCTATAGGTATAAATAGGGTTTCCAAAATACAGGTAGGTATCTTTGTTTTCTTCCCGCAACGGTGTTGCGGTTATGCCGATCTGATATGCAGGCTCAAAATATTCAAGGATTTCTCTCCAGTTGCTTTCATCCCTGGCGCTTCCCCGATGGCACTCATCAACAATAATCAAGTCAAAAAAATCCTGCGCGTATTCACGATAAAGTCCGAGGCGCCTCTCATCTTTTGCAATTGACTGATAAATGGCAAAATATATCTCACGGCTTTTTACTGCCTCGCCTTCTATTTTCCAGCGGGCATCGCCAAAGGGCGCAAAAATTTTGTCCTTCGGGTCATCAATAAGAATATTTCTGTCTGCGAGATAAAGGATTTTTGGTCTTCTGTATTCGCCTGTTCTATTCCAGCGGGTATTCCAGAGTTTCCATATAATCTGAAATACGACAACGGTCTTACCCGTGCCTGTTGCCATATTTAACAATATGCGCCTTTTACCATTTAAGACTGCCTGAATTGAACGATTTATAGCAATTTCCTGATAATAGCGGGGAGTTTTACCTGAGAGGTGATAGCAGGGAGATGTTATGATATTTGCAATAGCATTATTTGATATGCCTTCCGCCTGTCTTATTCTATTCCAGAGTTCATCCGGTGATGGGAATGTGTCTAAAATTCTCTCCCGGCCTGTTAAGTAATCATGCTCTATTATGCCATGACCATTCGTTGAATAGGCAAACTTTAATCCAAGTGTTTCAGCGTATTCCTTTGCTTGTTGAATCCCATCGCCCGGCTTCTTGTAGGATGCCTTTGCCTCAACAACGGCAATCATAAAATCCCGCCTATATCGCAGCAGATAATCAGCGCGTTTAGGCTTTTTTCTGGAGCATTTATTGCCGGCAACAATTATTCTGCCGTCAGTAAAGGTCTTTTGCTCGCTTATCTGGTCATCGCTCCAACCAGCAGCATAGAGTTTAGGCAAGATATATTTCCGACAGGTATCGGCTTCAGTTAGTGCTGGCATATGTTGTATCTCTTTCTATACACCTTCCCCTTATATTAAGATTTACAGGGATTGTCAAATCCTTAATGCTTTTCCCGGCCTTTTTTGATAGGCTTTACGCAAAAGAGACCTTTTCGGACTGTTCAGGGAACAGTCCCTACAATGAACTTTTATTATGCCCCCATCCGTAGAAATCTCTAACCTCATCAAAAAATACGGCACCCTCGCTGCGCTTAATGATGTTTCATTTGGTATTGCAGAGGGAGAAACATTTGGCCTGCTCGGCCCAAATGGCGCTGGCAAAACTACCTTAATAAGAATATTAAGCACACTTATTAAACCCACAAGCGGCGCTGCAAAGGTGATGGGCTTTGATTGCGTGAAAGAGCAGAATGCCGTGAGAAAGGCCATCGGTGTTGTGCCGCAGGCCATGACCAGCGACATGGATTTGACAGGTTATGAGAATATGGACATATACGGCAGGTTTTATGATATGCCGAAAAAAGAGAGAACGGAGCGAATAGATTATTTGCTCGGAATGGTCGGCTTGAAAGAAAGGGCAAAAGAACTGGTTGCAACATATTCAGGAGGAATGAGGAGAAGGCTGGAGATTGCCCGCGGCCTTATTCATAAACCCGCTTTGCTAATACTTGATGAGCCGACCATCGGCCTTGACCCTCAGAGCAGGCATGTTGTATGGGAGCTTTTGCAGAGGTTTCGCAAAGAAGACAGATTGACCATACTTTTGACAACTCATTATATGGATGAGGCTGAAATCTTGTGCGATAGGGTTGCTATAATAGATTATGGAAAGATAGTTGCTATGGATACTGTGGCAGGGCTTAAAAAACAGATACTTCAAAAGGATGTAGTGGAGCTTACCTTCAGCGGTGTTGATGCTGATAAGGCAGTGGAGGAGGTAAAGGCAATACCCTCTGTGCATACAGCAGTTACAACGGACGGCATATTGCGGGTGTCTGTAGATAACGGCGCACAGGCCATTCCTGCATTGATTTCCGGATTGGAAAGGCTTGGCGCAAAGGTTGCATCCGTCACCTTAAAACAGCAGACCCTTGAAGATGTGTTCATCCATTTTACCGGCAGGCCTATCAGGGAGGAAGAGGCAAAGAAGGTGAGCTTCTTTATAGGAGCAGGCGTGCCGAGCAAGTGGGGAAGATGAAAGAATGATTTGCGAATTACGATTTACGAATTATGATTTAAAATCTTAAATCGCAAATCTAAAATCGTAAATCTAAACTTTGCAACTTACCACTTATAACTTGGAGCCATATTTTATGATTCGTTTGTAGTGGCGGCAGGAGTTTCCTCCTACCGCTTCTTGAAAGATTGCTGTAGAGAAAAATTATGGGACTTAGAAATAGGTGGAATAATTCTGGTTATCCCTACTTTGTTACTACGACTGTTGTCGAACATCTAAATGTATTTAAAAATGAAACACATTTTAATATCCTTTGCAAAAGCCTGGCTTTTTGTAAAATCAAATTTACTTGTAAATTACTAGCCTATTGCCTCATGCCTAATCATATCCATCTTGTATTGTGGCCTGACCGTAAAACAGCTATTTCCGATTTCATGAGAGATTTTAAGAAGTATACTTCAGTGCATATCAGAAAGCTTTTAGAACTACAAGGAGAAATAATTTTTTTGCAGAAACTACGGATAAATGCACAAGGCAAAAAAGACCAGATATTCAAACTATGGCAAAGCCGTTTTGACGATTTGGTCTTAACTGATATCAAAACATTACTAACCAAAATAAATTATATCCATGAGAATCCGGTAAGGAAAGGATTGGTTTCAAAAGCAGAAGATTGGTTTTATTCCAGCGCAAGTAATTATACAGCAGACAAACCATCAGCAATTTCAATAGATAAAGATTGGCAATAACTGCTGTCAGGAGGAAACTCCTGACAGCACAAAAATGGAGCAACGCGACATGACTCGTTTCTTTGCAGTGCTTGAAAGAGATTTAAGAAGGTTTGTCAGAAACCCTATAGTAATCGCTATGAGCATTGTCATGCCCATACTCTATCTCGTTATCCTCGGAAATTCCTTTCAGGGTGAATTGAAAAATCTTTCTATTGCTGTTGTTGATATGGACAACGGGCCTCATGCACACAGGGTGGTTGAATTGCTGCATGCGCTTGAGGCAGGCCCGAAAACAATTAAGATGTATCATCTGTCAGATCAGGGCATTGCGCTGGAGAATTTGAAACAAGGGTTGCTCAAGGGAGCGCTTATTATTCCGCCGGATTTCAGCAGGGATGTGATTCACGGAAAAGGCGGCGAGCTTGGGCTTTTTCTGGATAATGCGGAATCAATCTCTGCCAATTCAATCCGTTTTGCAATATCAGGCGCATTGGCTGAGCTTAAAAACGAGTTTATATCTGTGCGCGAAGAGCGGACAAAAACGAAACTTCGCGAGGTAGAACTCTATAAAAAGGTGGATTACGACCAGACCCTTATTCCCGGTGTTGTGATTATGGCAATATTCCTGGGCGCCATGACAACAGGTGTATTCAATATCGTGATGGATAAGTTTTTGGGAATTGAGGAAAGCCATTTTTTGACCCCGCTTACAAAACTGGATATTGTCATGGGCCTTATTATAAGCGGGCTTGTTATCACAACCACCATAGCCCTGCTTGTGCTTTTTTTTAGCTCGCTTATTGCGGGTATTTATCTCTGGCAAGTATTAAATCTGTATAGTCTTGCCTTGATTATTGTAATTATCGTGTTGTCTACTGTTGGTCTGCTTGGCATGATGTTTATCATCCTCGGCAGGGCCAATCATCCGAGGATAGTCGGGGTTTTGGGTGGATTTTTGAATGTCATATTCTTTTTTCCAAGCGGGGCAATTTACCCGACAGAGAGCTTTCCTGCATGGCTAAAGGCGTTTGCAATTGCGAATCCGGAAACATATTCGGTCCATGCCCTGAGGTCTATACTCTTCAAAAATGCAAGCCTCTGGGCTGTAAAGGGAGACATAATTTTTCTCGCTGTTTTTGCCTTAATTACCATAACAATTGCAACAATTACATTTAAGCGGGGTTTATAAAAACATGGGCCGTTTAATCCTTTCAATTCTTATCATCATGCTTTTCTCTCCCCTTTTACTGGCAGATTCATCCAGCAGTATCAGGCCTTGTGAAATAAGGGGGGTAGCGCCGCCCCTGCCGGAAATTTCTTTGAAGCCTGTGGCAAAGGGGCTTAAAAACCCTGTGCATATTACCGCCGCCGGAGATGACAGCAAGCGGCTTTTTATAACAGAGCAGGCAGGCGTTATACGCATACTAAGGGACGACAGAATTCTTCCTGTGCCGTTTCTTGATATAAGGGAAAGGGTAAAGTCTGGCGGTGAGATGGGTTTGTTAAGCATGGCATTTCACCCTAAGTTTAAAGAAAACGGACGTCTCTTTGTGAACTATACATCTTCAACAGGCGGCCTGCATACAGTAATATCAGAGTTCCACGTCGGCAGTAATCCCGATGTTGCAGATAAAAACAGCGAAAGAATCATACTGACAATTGAACAGCCATTTTCTAACCACAACGGAGGCCAGATTGTATTTGGACCGGATGGCTATCTTTACATAGGCATGGGTGATGGCGGCAGCGCAAATGACCCGCAGGGCCACGGCCAAAATCTTTCAACCCTTTTGGGCGCAATGCTTCGCATTGATGTAGATAGGAAACAAGGCAAGCTGCAATACGGTATACCTGATGACAATCCTTTTAAACTACTGCCAGAGGCGAGACCAGAGATATGGGCTTATGGCCTGCGCAATCCGTGGAGGTTTAGCTTCGACCCTTTGACAGGAATCCTGTATGCAGGCGATGTTGGACAGGATGCGCGTGAAGAAATAGATATTGTTGAACGAGGCCAAAATTATGGCTGGAATATTATGGAAGGCTCTATCTGCACGTCGGGCGTAAATCCTAAATGCAATACAACAGGCCTTACCCTGCCCATCATAGATTACGGAAGGGACGATGGCATTTCAGTTATAGGTGGTTTTGTTTACCGCGGCCATGAAATACCTTCCTTATGCGGCGCATATATTTATGGAGATTGGGGCAGCGGCAGGATATGGGCCCTGCGTCATGATGGCCACAAGGTTGCAGAAAACAAGAGGCTTCTTGATAGCAAACTTTCAATAAGCTCATTTGGTATTGATGAAGCATATGAGGTGTATGTGGTAGACCATAACGGTGGAGTATATAAGGTAATGGGTAAAAATTAGATATTGTTATAATGCAGCCATATATCGTCTTCCAAAAATTAAAGGCCACATTCGCTTATTCTCCCTTTAAATCTTAACTTCCCTGTCATAATCCTGTAACATTCATGGGGTAACCTGCTTGCAAGAAAGGAGGTGATGAAGATGAAGTGTCCATATTTGGGAAAAAGCATGAGCATGTGCAGTGCGTCAATGGCGCTGATAGCGCCAAGTATTTATGAAACAAAGGCATACTGCATGACAGAGGATTACTGCCACTGTCCGACTGTGTTGGCGCATGTATTGGGAGTTGATAGGGATGAGATATCCAATTGTTGAACAAAATAAAAGAGGTTACGGAGCATGAAAATATCTTTACAATATCTCCTTTATTTTGTAACACGATTGTAACAAAAGGATGATATAAAAATAATGCTATGATTACACCGATTATAAATGCGGATTACACAGATTATAACAAAGAGGATGGTTTTAATCTGCGTAATTGTATTTCTAAAATCTGTGCAATCAATCTTATTTACAAAAAGGAGGATTTAAAAAATGAAAAGTTTGATAGCAATTATAATAATGGCCTTTATAGTATGTATATCAGCAAAAACCTATGCTGCGCCTGTTATAAAGATAGATGGTTCTTCTACGGTCTATCCGATAACAGAGGCTGTGGCAGAGGAATTTCAGAAGATAGAGAAGGGAAAGACAAAGGTTACTGTTGGCATATCCGGCACAGGCGGAGGTTTTAAGAAGTTTTGCAACGGAGAGACGGATATAAGCGATGCGTCAAGGCCGATAAAGCCAAGCGAGGTTGACCTCTGCAAAAAGAACAACATAGAGTACATAGAGCTTCCTGTTGCTTATGACGGTCTTGCGGTAATGGTTAATCCCAAAAACAACTGGGTTGATTATTTGACTGTAAAAGAGTTAAAGAAGATGTGGGAACCGGCAGCCCAGGGTAAAACTACGAAGTGGAATCAAATCCGGCCTAACTGGCCTGATAAAGAACTCCACCTGTTTGGTGCAGGCGTTGATTCAGGCACATTTGATTATTTCACGGAGGCCATAAACGGCAAAGGCGGCGCAAGCCGCGGCGATTTCACGGCCAGTGAGGATGACAATGTCCTTGTTCAGGGTATAGCCACAGATACCCTTGCATTAGGCTTCTTTGGTGTGGCATACTATGACCACAATAAGGACAGATTAAAGCTCGTGCCTATAGATGATGAAAATGATGCAAATGGAAAGGGGCCAATTTTACCTGAGTATGAGCATGTCGTAAAAGGCACATACCAGCCATTGGCAAGACCAATCTTTATATATGTAAGCAAAAAATCTGCTGACAGACCTGAAGTAAAGAGATTTATTGAGTTTTATATGAAAGAGGGGGGCAAACTCTCCAAAGAGGTGGGTTATATTGCCCTGCCTGACAAGGCATACGGACTTGCGCTCAAAAGAATGGAAAAACGAGTGATTGGTTCTGTATTTGGTGGGCACGGGGCCCAGGTTGGTGTAAAGATTGAGGACCTTCTGCAGAAAGAATAATCCCAGAAAATGCATTTGCATTTTCTGACAAACGCAATCTTTGGACAAATACTGTGTCAAGGCTGGCTGTCTAAATACTCACATACCTAAAAGAGTATGCTCCGTTTTATCCAGCCAGCTTTTCCTTGTCTTTGGCTCAAATCTTGCATTTGACCCGAAAAATAAAAACTAACGGCATTTTTCGTGATAATAGCTCATGCGTAAACGATATCAGTGGATAAAGGAAAAACTTATAGAGGGGGCGCTTTTTGCCAGCGCCCTCTTTTCCATATTTGTGACCGCAGGCATTATCGGGGTGCTCTTTTTTGAGACTTATGAATTTTTTAAAGAAGTCTCAATATTAGATTTTCTTACCGATACCCAGTGGACTCCCCTTTTTACAGACAAACATTTTGGTATCCTTCCTCTTTTTGCTGGGACATTTCTTACTACAGCTATAGCCATTTTAGTGGCGTTGCCCATAGGGCTTGTGAGCGCCATATATTTAAGCGAATATGCGTCAGACAGAGCGAGAAATACAGTTAAGCCGGCGCTGGAGATATTGGCCGCCGTTCCGACAGTTGTATACGGCTATTTTGCGCTTCTTTTTGTAACCCCGATATTGCAAAGATTTATTCCCGACCTTTCCGGCTTTAATGCCTTAAGCCCCGGAATTGTGATGGGTATAATGATAATACCTATTATTGCCTCTTTGAGCGAAGATGCAATGCATGCCGTTCCAATGGGACTCAGAGAGGGTGCTTATGCGCTTGGTGCTGCAAAATTTCAGGTGGCTACGCGGGTAGTTGTGCCAGCGGCATTTTCAGGCATAGCCGCGTCATTTATCCTAGGCATATCAAGGGCAGTGGGCGAGACTATGGTTGTTGCGATTGCAGCAGGCCAGCAGCCGAGGTTGACATTAAACCCACTCGTCCCATTAGAAACAGTAACGGCATATATTGTGCAGGTAAGCCTCGGCGATACGCCCACAGGCACCATAGAATATAAAACCATCTTTGCTGCTGGTATGGGGCTTTTTACGGTGACATTTGTATTAAATATAGTAAGCTACTGGTTGAAAAAGAGGTTTAGAGAAGTGTATGAATAAGGATAGCTAATAGCTATTAGTTAAAACAAATATGAATAGAAAACTTTACAATAAATTTCTTGATAAATCCTTTACAATTTTGGGATTAGTTGCCACATTGATAGGGCTTGTGGTTCTTTCAGCCCTGCTGATAGATGTGTTTACAGATGGCATGGGAAGGCTTTCATGGCAGTTTCTTATGAGTTATCCTTCAAGAAGGCCTGAAGAAGCAGGCATACTCTCGGCATGGGTTGGAACAGTATGGGTGATGATACTTACAGGGCTGATTGCATTTCCCATCGGGGTTATGGCCGGCATATATCTGGAAGAATATGAAAAAAAGACGTGGTTTTCAAATATTATAGAGATAAACATAGCAAATCTGGCAGGGGTGCCTTCTATTATTTACGGCCTTCTCGGCCTCGGTCTCTTTGTGAGGGTATTGGCTTTAGAGAGGAGTGTTCTGTCAGGCGCGGCAACCCTTGCTATCCTTGTATTGCCCATTATTATCCTCTCCACAAGAGAGGCGCTCAGGGCTGTGCCGTTTTCCATAAGAGAGGCGTCGTATGCATTGGGCGCAACACGTTGGCAGACCATACGGTCTCAGGTATTACCAGCCGCAATGCCGGGGGTGCTTACAGGCGCTATCCTTGCCATGAGCAGGGCAATTGGCGAGACTGCGCCGCTTATAACCATCGGCGCCCTTACCTATGTTGCATTTTTACCGACAAGTCCGATATCATCAGAATTTCCATATATAAGTTTTCAGGGCATTTTTGACGCATTTACCGTTTTGCCGATACAGATATTCAACTGGGTGTCAAGGCCGCAAAAGGGATTTTTTACAGATGCCGCAGCAGGTATAATCGTGCTTCTTATGATAACATTTATTATGAACGGCATCGCAGTATGGCTCAGGTACAGGTATCAGAAAAAGATAAGGTGGTAATGTTAGTGAAATTTCAAATTGTAAATTGCAAAATGCAAAATGATATAAAAGTTATGTCTTAGATGTTTTCTAAATTTACAATTTGCACTTTGCAATTTTCATTTTACAATGGAGCAAAGCGACAATGGAAACAGCATTTAAAGTTAAAAATCTCAAGGCTTATTACGGACCTAAAGAAGCACTTAAGGATGTGAGTTTTGATATACTGAAAAAAACGGTTACAGCCATTATCGGACCTTCAGGCTGCGGCAAGAGCACCTTTATCAGATGCCTTAACAGGATGAATGACCTTGTCCTCGGATTCAATGTCAAGGGCGAAATACTTTATGACGGGAAAAATATCTATTCAAAAGATATTGATGTCATTGATATCAGAAGACAAATCGGCATGGTTTTTCAGAAGCCAAATCCATTTCCAAAGAGTATATATGAAAATGTAGTCTATGGTCTCAGGATTCAAGGCATAAATAGGAAAGAGACTCTGGACAATGTTGTGGAAGAGAGTTTAAGAAAGGCGGCCATATGGGAAGAGGTAAAAGACAGGCTTCACACATCAGCCCTCCAACTGTCCGGCGGTCAGCAGCAGAGGCTCTGCATTGCAAGGGCAATAGCAACCGAGCCTGAGGTAATTCTTTTTGACGAGCCATGCTCCGCCCTTGACCCCATTGCCACGGCAAAGATAGAAGACTTAATTACGGCGCTGAAGCAGGAATATACTGTGGTTATAGTTACCCACAATATGCAGCAGGCAGCCCGCGTATCGGAATATACAGGATTTTTCATGATGGGGGAATTGGTTGAGTTTGATGCAACGCAGAAGATATTTACAACCCCATCCAATAAGATGACGGAAGATTATATAACGGGAAGGTTTGGATAAAAGACAGAAGCAAGAGGTAAGATGCAAGAGGCAAGATTGACTTCTTGCATCTAAAATGCGGAGGCTATATGACCAGAGAGGCATATCATAAAGCATTAAAGGAACTTGAAAATGAATTGTTAAAGATGGGCGATATGGTGGCAAAGGCCGCAAGAGATTCTATAGAAGCCCTGAAAAAAAGAGACATGGAGATGTCAAAGGAGATTATAAAAAACGACCTCCTGATAAATAAAAAAAGGTTT
Source organism: Deltaproteobacteria bacterium (assembly GCA_016214995.1). Classification (GTDB taxonomy): domain Bacteria; phylum Desulfobacterota; class GWC2-55-46; order UBA9637; family UBA9637; genus JACRNJ01. Next base: position 1,247 of record JACRML010000059.1, on the reverse strand, counting down.
GAGATAGAGGGGAGGTGTCTTCAACTCATTGCAACTCAGCAGCCCATGGCTGTTGATTTAAGGACAATTGCTGCCATATTGAGCATCATTGCAGACCTGGAAAGAATGGGTGACCATGCAGAAGGGAATGCAAAGATAAATGTGATGATAGGCAAAGAGCCTCTGGTAAAACCTCTGATAGATGTCCCGAGAATGTCTGATAAGGGGCTTTCCATGCTGGACAGGGCGCTCAAGGCATTTATAAACCGCGATGCAAAAGCTGCCAGAGCTATATGCGATGAAGATGATGAGGTTGATGCCATTTACGACCAGATATATAGAGAATTGCTGCTTATTATGATAGAAAACCCAAAAAAGATTGAAGGGGCAACATATCTTATTTGGCTGGCCCATAATCTGGAAAGGATTGCAGACAGGGTGACCAACATAGCGGAGAGGGTTGTGTTTATGGTTACAGGCAAGATGGAAGAGGTAAATGTATCTAAATATTGATTACCCGGATTTTAAAAACCATTACACCGATTTATGTTTTTATCTGCGTAATCTCATCTTAATCTGTGTAATCATCTCATTATGAACCCAAAAATCTTAGTCGTAGATGATGAAATAGATATTCTGAATCTCCTTGAATATAATCTTGAAAAAGCGGGATTTAAAGTCATTTCTGCGAGCGACGGCCCTGAGGCAATAGAATCAGCCAAAAGAGAAAAGCCTAATCTTATTATCCTTGATATAATGCTCCCAAGCATGGAAGGCACAGAAGTATGTAAGATACTTAAAAAGGATGAGGCTACAAGCCAGATTCCTGTAATTATGCTTACTGCAAAAGGCGAGGAGATAGACAGGATAGTCGGCCTTGAACTTGGTGCGGATGACTACATAACAAAGCCTTTCAGTCCCAGAGAACTTATATTAAGGGTTAAGGCGGTTTTAAAGAGAGGGCAGAGACAAGAAAAAGCCAAGACAATAACCAAAGGTCCTGTTTATATTGATATAGATAGAAATTCTGTAACGGTAAATAACAAACCGCTAAACCTTACCGCCATAGAATTTAAACTGCTGACAGAATTGGCAATGTCCAATGGAAGGGTTTTGTCCAGAGATAATCTTCTGGACAAACCCTCACGAGCCTTGGCTCACAAAGGTGCACGAAAATGTGTATTCAGGTTGGACTCTCTTATTGTAAGATGAACTGCAATCAAATCCATCATACAGGAGGGCTATCCAATGGAAGTTATCTATGAGAA
>JACRML010000041.1 GCA_016214995.1 Deltaproteobacteria bacterium | reverse complement strand
TTTTAGATACAGGACTCATAACCGGATACCCCCTCCTTTTAGGGAGATATTCCGGTAACATGATTTATGAGTCAACGATACCTTTTAAAAAATGTTTGGGTAACATTTTTTATGAGGCAATTCGTATATTTTTCCTTGCTTGCAGGTTTACACTTTAACTGCTATTCTTATGCATTAGATATTTTCAACCCTGAAACTGATAATTTTAAAAAGGAGATGATATGAAAGATTACACCGATTATAAAGGCGGATTACACGGATTAAGGCAAAGTAACAGTTTTTAATCTGTGTAGTCGTATTTCAAAATCAGTGTAATCCATTCTTTCATAGGAGCAATCTATGCCGGTAATAGACCCAATATGCGGTATGACAGTTGAAGAGTCAAAGGCCGCCGCAACTTATAATCATAAAGGCAAGACTTATTATTTCTGCAATATCAGATGCAAGGAGAGGTTTGAAAAAGACCCGGAAGCAGCTTTAGAGCAGTCAAAAGTCAAGAGTCAAGAGTCGGGATATAAGGAGACCTCAACAGAGGGGATGGCAAAAGACTTCATCTGCGGAATGGTTGTTGCAAAGGAGCATTCGTTAAAGACAGAGATGGGAGGCAGGACATATTATTTTTGCAGCGATAGTTGTCTGCATACATTTGTATCTCCTGAACGGGAATTAAAGAATTTAAAGCGCAGGGTAAGTGTTGCAATAACAGGTGTGATACTTCTTGCCATACTGCGGGCGGGGGTCTATATAGGCCTTGCAGCCGGGGCTGTAACAGTTACATGGGTGCCCATACCAAGCCTTCCATTTTTTACATGGGGTGTCTGGCTTTTTATCCTTGTGACGCCGATTCAATTTATAGGCGGCTGGACATTTTATGTAGGCGCATATCGCGCAATAAAAACCAGAATGATAAATATGGATTTTTTGATAGCAATGGGGACATTGGTTGCCTATTTCTATTCAAGCATTGTTACATTTGCGCCTGCTCTTTTACCTGTGCCGGTAAAAGAGCAAGATGTGTATTTTGAGGTGTCTGCTGTTATAATTGCATTTGTGCTTTTGGGCAAGTATATGGAGGAGATAATAAAGAAGAGGAGTTCTGCTGCTGTGAGAAAACTTCTTGATTTAAAACCGCAGACTGCAAGGGTTATAAAAAACAGGGGTCAGGGGGAAGAAATAGAAATACCGGCAGATATGGT
>JACRML010000012.1 GCA_016214995.1 Deltaproteobacteria bacterium | reverse complement strand
GCCTTAATAACGCTTATAGTAATCTTTCTTTCCTTTGCCATGATAAATCCTCCCTCAAACTAATCTTCATTATAATTTCCTGTTGCGAGGCACCTATCGCAGATATAGATAGGCAGTCCCATCTCTATGGACTCTTCTTCTGTCCTCTCAACATCATTTCCACATTCACAGCATTTTATGATAGGTTTTTCAGTCATAACACCCTGTTGATTTAAGCCGAAAAATACATTTGGTTTTTATTTTTCGGGGCAAACGCAAGATTTGAGCCAAAGACTAAGGAAAAGCTGGCTGGACAAAACGGAGCATACTGTTTTATGTATGTGAGTATTTGGACAGCCCGACCCATTGCTCCGCAATGGGTGCCCCTGACGCAGTATTTGGCCAAAGATTGCGTTTGGCAGAAAATGCAAATGCATTTTCTGGTTTAACTGGCTTGATTATAGCAGAGGTTGTTGAAGTGTCAATATGTTACTATACTGCGAATTTAAAATGGCCCCAAAACAGACATTGATTTTTATGGAATGGTAATGAACTGTCAAGCTCTTGCTGTTTGATAATTTGTTGCTGCAGTGATATTATGGGCTAACCCGGACGGGCGGATCTAATATCCAATCTGCCCATAGTTTGAAAGTAAACTTGAAAGTTTTATGAATAACATCTCTATCATCCTCGTAGAACCCCAATCCTCCGGCAACATAGGCTCTGTTGCGCGGACAATGGAGAATACCGGCTTTTCAAACCTTGTCCTAATAAACCCTGTTGATTACAAAAACAACGAGGCATATTCAATGGCGTGCAATGCCTGCAGCACACTACTCAAGGCAGAGGTATTTGACAATGCAAGAGATGCCATAAAAGACTCCAGCCTTGTTGTTGGAACCACGAGGAGAAAAGGGAGAGGCCGCTATCCTGTCCTAAATCTTTACGAGGCCATTCCCAATATTTTAACGGCTGCAAAAAAGAATAAAGTAAGCATTCTTTTTGGAAGGGAAGACAAGGGGCTTAAAAATGAAGAGATAAAACTCTGTGACCTGCTCATTGAAATACCGACCCATAAAAAATATCCATCTCTCAATCTCTCTCACGCCGTATTTTTAACCTGCTATGAGCTTTTCAGGGCAGAAACGCCTGCCACACCATCCATCAAACTTGCGCCGTGGGAAGAGATGGAAGGCATGTATATCCATCTGGAAAACACTTTAAAAAAACTCGGCTATGGCGAAAAGGGAGGGAAGCATCTTTTAAAGGCGATAATGCACTCATTTAAAAGGCTCTTTGGAAGGACAGGGCTTATGCAGAAAGAGGTGAATATGATTAGGGGGGGTTGCACGCAGATAGAGGAGCGAATACGGTAGCCGCAACCTTTAGGTTGCGTTATTTCGCAGGCTAAAGCCTGCGGCTACATACCGCACCTCTGCCTTGCATACTGGCAATTTTTGAGCATGAAATGAATGAATAAGGTAAACTTGAGCTTATAATTATTTTGTGGTAAAAGGTTTTCTATGCAGAACATTTAACCAGAACTCAGCGGATTTTTGCGTATAACCACTGCCAGGCAGCTTATTTTCATATATTTTGCTACAAAATATGGAATAAGTATAAAAATAAATGTTAGCCATCCCGAGAGCCAGATGACGATCCATCTTCGTCGCGAAGTGTCCGACCGCGACGTGCCCATGGAGTTCATGAAGCTTGCGCTTTCATATCTTGAAGCGGCCGAGAGACTCAACTCGCTCATGTTGGAAAAGGCATGGCCTTCAAACTACTATCGCGGGCAGGCCGTGTTGCTGCTGACCTTCCATGCAGTCGAGCTGTTCTTGAAAGGCTTCATACTCAAGCTTGCTCCTCGCGCAAAGGTTGATGGCCACTCTTTGGCAGCACTTACCAACAAGCTCAAGGGCCTCGCTTCAGACATTGAGTTTGACCCACCCTTCAAAGTCGAGGCGCTCACTCCATTTCTCGTTCTAGGCGCTGAAGCGAAGGAGAAGAAGTTTCATGAAGTCCTTCGCTATCCCATCAACAAGAAGGGCAAACCGTGGCCAGGCGTCCGTGGCTTCTCCACGTCCTCGTGTAACCGCATGTTGAAACGCGTCCGCGCAGATTGTGAGCGCTTGTATGTTCGAGTCTTTGGAAGGTAAGGATGGCTAACAAGGGCATGCAGGCGACCGCCTGAGGCGGCACCTGATGCCCGACGTTAGGTTCAAATATAAAAATGAACAATTCAAATAAATTAACAGTTGATTATCTTCTTAAGCCCGTTCCTATATTTATTCTGATAGCTTTTACTTTAAGCTTTTTGATTATCATTTTAATGCCAGAGTCCAGAGGTAAAGGTGAAGCAGAACAAGTACGTCAAATATGGTTTATTGCGATTCTTTTCTTAAGTCTCAGTTTTAATATTAAAACATTTATTCTTTATATCTTGAAATGGGGCAAGATTAAAGAGTGCATTTCATCATGTTTTAAGGCTTATTCTGGTTCTATTTTACTTCTTGTTGGTTTTTTTGCATTCATCTTTGTGATGGAGAGTATAACTGCTACAGTGAAACAGGAGATTGACATTCGTGAATTTCTTGGTGGGATACTGTGGTGGCAATCTGCTGGATTTTTTATATGGATTCCATCAGCGATAATAGTTGAAGGGGGTATTCTCCGGTATCTAAGAAAGGACAATCCTAACAGAAAACCTTGGCGCTCGGCTATTTTCTCAAACATTTTAGATTTATTATTCAAAATAATATTATTACTTTTTTCATAGATGTATTTTTTACCAATAATTACACCCTTACAAAGGTGATGAAGCTAAAGATTCGATTTAACATTTACTGGATGATAAGAAAACCTAACAACCAGATGGACATGAACGAGTGCCACAGGACACTTTTTCAGATGAGCGACGGATTGAGATTTGCAAATCGTCTTTTTGCTCTTTAACATCTTACGGTGGCACTCGTCAATCATCAGGGCGTTCCAGATATACCAACCCATATCCCGCCACCCAAAAATAAGGTAATATTTAACCATTTTTGACTGAAACAACCGCAGTCATTTCCACATCATAGCTTCTTTATAAGCCTTAGCAGTGTATTCATTTAACGCCGCCTCCTTTACCACATCCTTGACAAAGCTCATCATGGTGCATAAATTATGGATTAGAGGGTGAGGGTTTGCCAAAAAATGAAACTGCATTTTTGGGGTTAAGAGAAAAAATCAGGCCTTTTCTTATCAGCTAACCATGAGCCTCTGTTTCCTATCCATTTGCATTTGAGAGTTACATTTGAGAGTTTGACAAACAATTTAAAAAGGCTTATAGTAAAAATCAGAATAAGGAGGAAGTTATGGGAAAGATTATCGGAATTGACCTTGGCACGACAAACTCTGTTGTAGCTGTTATGGAGGGCGGCGAACCAAAGGTTATAGTAAATGAGGAGGGAAGCAGGATTACGCCGTCTGTTGTTGCGTTTACACGGGAGGGCGAGGTTTTGGTGGGACAGGTGGCAAAAAGGCAGGCTGTAACCAATCCGGAAAATACTATATTTTCCATAAAAAGATTTATGGGCAGAAACTATGATGAAGTAAACGAAGAGATGAAGATGGTGCCTTATAAAGTGGTAAAAGATGAATACAACAGGGTGGTGATTGATGTCACAAATATGAAGAGGAAATATACACCTCCTGAAATTTCCGCATTTATTTTACAAAAACTTAAAAAGGCGGCAGAGGCATACCTCGGTGAACCTGTTACCGAGGCGGTCATCACTGTTCCTGCATATTTTAACGACAGCCAGAGGCAGGCTACGAAGGATGCCGGAAAGATTGCCGGTCTTGATGTTAAGAGGATTATCAACGAGCCTACGGCATCTTCTCTTGCCTATGGATTGGATAAAAAGAAGGATGAGGTTATTGCCGTGTATGACTTTGGCGGCGGCACATTTGACATTTCCATGCTTGACGTTGGCGAAGGCGTGTTTGAGGTCAAATCAACCAATGGAGATACCCACCTGGGCGGCGATAATTTTGACCAAAAGGTTATAGACTGGCTTATTGCAGAGTTTAAAAAAGATCAGGGCATAGACCTTGGAAAAGACAGGATGGCCATTCAACGTTTAAAAGAGGCCGCTGAAAAGGCAAAGATAGAACTTTCATCAACCATGGAGTCAGAGATAAATCTCCCGTTTATCACGGCAGATGCAACAGGGCCTAAGCATCTTGTTGTGCGGCTTTCAAGGGCAAAACTTGAACAGCTTACAGAAGACCTTGTAGAGAGAAGCCACAAACCATGTGAACAGGCGCTGAAAGACGCAGGCCTTAAGCCGTCTGACATAGATGAAGTTGTACTTGTCGGCGGCATGATAAGAATGCCGAAGATTCACCAGTTTGTTAAAACCTTTTTTGGCAAAGAGCCGCATAAAGGCGTAAATCCCGATGAGGTTGTTGCAGTTGGTGCGGCAATACAGGCCGGCGTGCTTGCCGGAGAGGTTAAAGAGGTTGTTCTTCTGGATGTTACACCGCTGTCTCTTGGCGTAGAAACCCTTGGCGGCGTGATGACAAAACTAATAAACCGCAACACAACAATTCCCACCAAGAAAAAAGAGATATTTACAACCGCGGCAGACAACCAAACCCAGGTGGAGATACATGTGCTTCAGGGTGAAAGGGAGATGGCAAGAGACAACAGGACTCTCGGAAAATTTCATCTCATAGGAATTCCTGCTGCGCCAAGGGGTATTCCGCAGGTAGAGGTTACCTTTGATATAGATGCAAACGGCATACTGAATGTCTCTGCAAAAGACATGGCAACAAATAAAGAGCAGAGGATTACCATCACTGCCTCCAGCGGGCTTTTAAAGGATGAGGTGGAAAAGATGGTAAAGGATGCAGAGGCCCATGCAGAAGAAGACAAAAAACACAAAGAGGTTATAGAGCTGAAAAACCAGCTTGACTCTATTATCTACGCCACAGAAAAGACTATGAATGAACACAAGGCAAAACTTCCCGCATCTGATGTGAAGGCAATTGAAGATGCGCTGGCGGACGGTAAAAAGGCCCTTGAAAAAGAGGATGCCGATGAAATGAGAAAAGCGCTGGATGCCATCAACAAGGTATCTCACAAAATGGCAGAGGTTATGTATCAGGCAGCAGCCCAGGCAGGTGCGCAACCTGGCGCAGCAGATACAGCGGGTGCAGGCGCAAAAAAAGAGGGCGATGTGGTTGAGGCAGAATTTGTGGATGAAGAAAAGAAAGGATAGTACGAAAGGATAGGCAAGAGGCGATAGGTTATAGGCAATGGGTAAAAACCTATTGCCCATAGCCCAGTGCCTATAGCCTGTATCGTTTATGGCTAAAAAAGATTACTACGAAATACTCGGTGTTTCGCGAAATGCAGCCGATGAGGATATAAAAAAGGCTTACAGGGAACTGGCCAAAAAATATCACCCTGACCTGCATCCGGGTAATAAGGCTATGGAGGCCAGATTTAAGGAGATTAACGAGGCCTACGAGATTTTAAAAGACCCGAAAAAAAGAGAAGAATATAACAGATTCGGAAGCGCTGCGTTTGAGCCCGGATTTCAGGGCGCAAGAACCTATACCTATTCTGGCGGGGCAGTTAATCCTGAGGATTTGGGCTTTGATTTTGGCGGACTGGAGGATATATTTGGTGATATATTCGGTAAAAGGACAAGACCGCAAAGAGGGCCATCCGGAGGTGAAGATATTGAGTATGTATTGGGAATAGATTTTGAGCAGGCAATAAAAGGCACAGAGGTAAGATTAACTTTAAACGGCGAAAAGATAACGGTTAAATTGCCGGCTGGAGTTAAAGACGGCTCAAGGGTCAGGGTGGCAGGAAAAGGCAAGACAGGCGTTCTAGGCGGACCACGGGGAGATTTGTATATTGTAACAAAGGTAAAACCACATATTTATTTTAAAAGAGAAGATGACGATATATATCTTGATGTCCCAATAACCATAACAGAGGCAGTATTGGGCGCTAAGGTGCATATTCCCACCATTGACGGAAAGGCATTGCTGGTAATTCCACCATGCACACAGAGCGGACAAAAATTACTATTAAAGGGTAAAGGAGTTCCTCATATAAAAAGCAAAGACAGAGGCAATCAATATGTTATAATAAAAATCATGGTTCCAAAAGATATTGACCAGAAATCAAAAGGGTTTTTGGAAGAATTTCAAAAACTGAATCAATATGACCCGCGGAAAGAGGTGGGTTGGTAATTTATGGAGCAAGCCGACCATGTCGGCGTAAAAGCAACGGCAACACGGTTGCCTTGCTCCAGAGGAAGCGGCAATGATAGAACTCGATGGTTTTAAACAAAGGCTGACGCCCAAGGGCCTCAAAGTTTTGGAGACCGCTATTGAGGAGAGCAAAAAACGGCAGCACTACTACCTTGGCGTGGAACATATATTTATATCCTTTGCCATAGTAGAAGAGGCTTTTTTCAGGGATATAATGTCAGACCTCAACCTTGACGCAAGCCAGGTTGTTCAATTTCTCAACGACCACCTCAACGTATCCCGTCAATATATAGGCATCGGCCTTAAAATCCCTCCTACCACTAAAACAATATTTAAACTTGCATGGGAAGAGGCGCAAAGATGCGGGAGGGATGAAATAGATGCCACGGATTTCCTTATAGCCATCTTTCAAGAAAGCCACAGTCTTCCGGCAAAGGTGTTCAGGAGCTTTGGCCTTGACCCTGATTATGTTATGGGGCGAATAACAGCAAAGATTAGAAATAAAGAAGAACTGGATGAAGAGCTTAAAAAGAAGTATGAACTGCCGCCAAACCTCAGACACTTTGCAGTCAACCTTAACAAACTTGCCTGCTATGACAAGCTTCCTACCATAATCGGGAGAGATCATGAAATAAAGCAGATGATGGAGATCCTCTGCCATGTTGAGAGAAGCAACTCTGTAATGATTATTGGCGAACCAGGTGTTGGCAAGACAGCTATCGTAGAAGGGCTTGCCAGAAAAATAGAACTGGAGCCGAACAGGGTTCCGAGGAGGCTCAGAGACAAGCAGGTTGTCAACCTGCAAATGAATTCCGTTGTGGCAGGCACCATCTTCCGCGGCATGTTTGAAGATAGGATTGAGAAAATAATAAAAGAACTAAAAGATAGGAAAAATATAATACTGTTCATAGATGAAGCCCATACGCTTATAGGCGCCGGCTCTGCAATGGGTGTGCCGTCAGATGCAGCTAATATCTTCAAATCAACCCTTGCCCGAGGAGAGATTCAGATAATCGGCGCAACAACGCTTGCAGAGTATAAAGAATATATTGCAGAGGATGAGGCCCTTGCCAGACGATTCAGGATAGTGAATATAGAGGAGCCTTCAATAGATGATACAAGGAAAATACTCTACGGCATACGGCCAAGACTTTCTAAAAATTATTCTGTAACCATCACCGATAGTGCGATAGAAACTGCCATGGATATGTCTCAGAGATATATGCGCGGCTTAAGACTGCCTGATAAGGCAATAGGATGGCTGGATACAGCCTGTGTAAAAGTTGAGATAAACAAACCTCAGGAACCGGTTTACAGCAACGATGTTATAGATGTTATCTCCCAGGAGACAAAGATACCAAGGGATATGATATTCAGAGACACCACGGCAAGATTTAAAGATATAGAAGCTGCCTTATCTAAAAGGGTTGTGGGCCAGAGAGAGGCAGTAGATGCATTGGCAAAAAGATTAAGGCTGAACAAAGGACCGTTAAAGGAAAACTATGCCAGACCCGATGGTGTCTTGCTGTTTCTCGGCCCAACAGGGGTTGGCAAGACAGAATTGGCCAAGGCCCTGGCAGAGTTTCTCTTTGGTGATGAGAAAAAGATGGTAAGGCTTGACATGAGCGAATATAAAGACTCATCCATTGCGGTTGACAAGCTGATTGGTATGCCGCGCGGCATTGTCGGCAGTGAGCGGGGCGGCATATTAACAAATCAGGTAAGGGAAAATCCTTATTCTGTGGTTCTGCTGGATGAAGTGGAAAAGGCAAACCCTTATGTTTTAAACCTGTTTCTGCAAGTCTTTGATGAAGGATGGCTCACAGACGGCAGAGGCAAGAGGGTATATTTCAGCGATACGGTCATTATCATGACAAGTAATCTCGGAAGCGACGAGTTTAAGAAATTCACCAAGCCTCTTGGATTTTTACCGGAGGGACAGGCGCTGGGGGATTTAAAAAAGACCATAATGAAAGAGGTTGAAAACACCTTCTCTCCGGAATTTTTAAACAGGATAGATGATATTATAATCTTTTCACCGCTTACAAGGGATGAGGTAAAGAAGATCGCAGCCATTTATTTGAATAATTTAAGAAGGCATATGGAAGAAAACGGCAAGATATTGGAAGTCTCTGATGCGGCTCTGGATATACTGGTTAATACAGGCTACAGCCCAAAGTATGGGGCAAGATTTTTGAAGAGAAATATAGATGAAAAGGTAAAGGTTCCCATAACATTGCAATGGAAGCAAGGCTCTGCATTCAGAATAAATGCACTTGCTGGTGATATTGTAGTTGAGTGCGCGGCTAATGATTTAGTTACAGTTTGATTGGAAAATTTAAATTTTAAGATTTAGAATTTGTATTTTACAATTCTCATAAAGTGAGGGAATGGAAACAGTATGTTTAAAAATATCCTTATACCGCAGGATGGCTCAAAACACAGCAGAGCGGCGCTTGCTTACGGAATCTGGCTTGCCAGAAAATTTGATGCCAAGGTCATTGGCCTATATGTTGTTGATGTGGTTGCAATGGAAGGCCCTTTTCTTCACGACCTTTCAGGGTCCCTTGGTTTTGAACCATTTCTAAATTTCTCTACAAAGATGCGGGAGATATTGGAAAACAAGGGCACAGGTATTTTGAAAGAATTCAAGGAAATCTGTGAACGGGAAAAAGTGGCGCATGACAGCGCACAGGATTTTGGCATAGTTACAAATGCAATATGCGAAAAGGCAAAACTTGCTGATATTATAGTCATGGGCCGCAGGGGTATAAATATCCAGTTTGAATACGGCCTTCTCGGTTCAACCACAGAAGGGGTTATAAGAAAATCCTCAAAACCTGTAATTATTGTCCCTGATGAATACAAGGAATTGTCAAAACCGCTCCTTGCATACGATGGAGGTTTTACATCAAGCCGCGCCATGCACTCTGCTGCTGAATTTGTAAAAATATTGAAGCTTCCATTGACAGTTTTAACAATTTCAAGGGACGGAAACAGCGAAACCCTTTTGAAAGAGGCAAAGGAATATTTCAAACCCTATAATATCCAGCCTCAATTTATATCAGTTAAAGGAGATGCCCCGCAGGAAATAGTTAAATATTATAAGGAAAATAATCACGATCTGCTTTTCATGGGTGTAACCAGTCATTCAAGGATTGTGGAGTTGGTTCTTGGAAGTACAACAGAGTATGTAATGAGAAGTGTGAATGGCCCTGTATTTATGGAAAGATAGCAATTTTGGTCAAAATCAAAATTCCCAATTCCCAATATACAATTCCAAATTAAATTAGCAGCCGCTCGCCTTAAACATTTCATTAGAAGTTTGCTGAAAAACCCAACAAACTCTGATTGCACAGATAAAAGATTAGATTTCACAGATTTAAATCCATTGAAATATCTGTGTAATTGTTTTTTCCTAATCTATGTAATCAAGGCTGTTGATGCCTTTTTCAGCAGCCTGTTAGAAATTGTAAATTTGTAATCGCTGTAATTTTATGAGGCTATTTCTAAACATTCTCACCTTAACCGTTATACTCATACTCCATACTGCTGCGCCTGCTGAAGATATTTATAAGCAGAAACGTCAGAATATGGTGGCTAAAGATATAAAAGGCAGGGGTATCGGTGATAAAAAGGTGCTGGAGACGATGGAGAAGATACCAAGGCATCTCTATGTTGACGAATACATCAGAGACAGGGCATATGCAGATTATCCACTCCCCATAGGCGAAGGCCAAACCATATCCCAGCCTTATGTTGTTGCCCTGATGACAGAGACATTGAGATTGAAGCAGAGTGATAAGGTTTTGGAGATAGGCACTGGCTCAGGTTATCAGGCAGCGGTCCTCGCAGAGATTGTAAAGGATGTTTATACCATAGAAATCAGGAAGGGCCTTGCAGATAAGGCCGAAAAAAGATTTAAAGAACTGGGGTATAAAAATATAAAGGTTAAATATGCAGACGGATACTTTGGATGGAAAGAATACGCCCCCTTTGATGCTATTATCATAACTGCTTCTGCAAATCACATCCCACCGCCATTGATAAAACAGTTGAAACAAGACGGCAGGTTAATTATCCCTCTTGGAAGCACTGTTTATTATCAGACCCTGACACTTGCAACAAAAAGAAAAGGAGAGATTGATTTAGAACAGATAACTTCAGTTGCATTTGTGCCTATGGTCGGAGAAGCCGGGAAGGGAAATTAGGAAATGTAAAAAATGCCAGCAGATACGCCACCGCCCCTATCCAAAGCACTATTTTGAAACCCGCTGCCATAGCAAGCATAATGGTGAGAATCGGCGCAAGGACTGAGAAACAGCCATTGATTGCCCATGCCCATGGGATGAGAGATGGGTTTCCCTCTCCAAGGATTTTCAGGCCAAGGGGGAATGGAATCCCCATAAGCATACCAAGCGGCATGAGCATAGTGCATACGGATGCGATTTTAAACTGCATTGAATATGGCAAGATGAGAGTTGAAACAGTCGGCAAAAACAGGCTGTAGATAATAATAAGCAGCGCGATAGCAATGAGTATATGTGCCTTCCTTAATATTGAAAACCTATGGATGAGCAGGCTCCCAATGCCTGAGCTTATGAGAAGTGATGTGAGGACTGCTGCAACTGCATAGGATGGGGTTTCCAAAGGGAGTATCATCTTCTGGATGAGAGAAATTTCTACAAACATGAAAGCAAGACCGAGAAAGGCAAAGTACGGAAGGACAGCAGCCATTGAAGCGTCACTGACGCGCTTTTTCGAAAAAGCCGGAATAAGTATGATAATAATGCTCAAAACCAGCGCCTGTATAAATACTACGGGAAGAAGATACCCCTCCTCTATAAAATAGTGCCACTTTTTACCCATTATCTCATAGATTGCTTTAATATTTTTAAGTCTTAAATAATAATGAAAGAAAGGCGCTTCATCGCTCACCGGACTTATATCAAGGACATAATCGCTCTCAAATGTTTGACGCGTCTCACGGTTAAGGATATTTTCAAATGTTTTATAATATCCGTTTGAAGGCGTTTTTACATAGATATTTGTTTCTTCTTCCTTTACACCGGGATAGTATATCAGGTCAAAGCGCCTCTCCTTTGAAAATTTCCTGATAGCTTCTATCTCTCCAGGAAAGAAGGGAGACCTTTTAGCAAGGATACATATCGTCCCCCAGCTTCTGAGCGCGACAATATTTTCCTTTACATCCTTTATGCCAATTTCCTCCATTGATTGTACAATAGTATTTAAAAGTCTTAGCTCCATTCTTGGAGGCGGAAGGATAAAAAGATTTATGCTTAATGTTCCGCTATTTTTCAGATAGCCGAGATATTCCTTAAATGCCTCCACGGTAAATCTGTAATCTTCTGTGATTCCAAAGGAGCCAAACGGCGATGCCCCCATGAATGGAATGTCAATTATATCAAATTGCCCGCCTCTTGATTTAAGCCACGACCTTCCCATGCCATGGAAAGTATTCTGGCTGTAAATATCGTGAGAAAAATTCCGAAAATCATCCCTTATAACTTTGATGGCAAGAGGGTTGGAGTCAACCTTATAAATATTTTTTGAGCCATAATACTCAGCCAATAATACCTCCAGCCCTCCTTTTGGCTCAAGTATTAGCACATCGTCTTTTTTGCCAACCTCATAAACAAGGGCAGCGGGAAGGTATCTGAGGAATTTGAGTGATTCTTTATTGTCAGCATGAGTAACGGCATTTGTGTCGCCTCCATCTATAGAAATGCCTATCTGCTCCGGAAGTGCATCAAGATATTTAAGGCTTAAACCAGGTGCAAATCTTACAGCAGGGCTTTTAAATATATCTATTCGTGAGAACGGGCTGTTATATGTCTTTATGTGTTCTGCGCCAGGATATTTTAAGGCAACCTGCAGTCCTTTATATGGAGACATCCTCGTTTCGCTAAAACCAGGAATGATTAAAAAAGAAACGGCTGTCATAATCAGAAACAGTGAGATAATCTTCGCCTTCCCACACCCGACGATGAATGCGCCTGTCAATGCTATAGCTGATACAAAGAATATAGCCTTTTCAGGACTAATGATGCTCATCAAAAATAATGCAGCTATTGAGCCTGTGCCGGCGCCAAGAAGGTCTGAACCATAGAGCAGCCCAGATTTTTCACTTATAAAGGAAAAGGCAGTTGCAATACTTAGCCCGAAGAAGAAGAACGGTATGGATAGCACTATATAGTAGAGGCATATATAAAAAAGCTGCATCCTGTCCCACTGCAGCCTAACAGGATCAAAGGGTATCTGATTAGACAATATATAGCTTAGCGATATGCCTGCACCAAGAAATAATCCATAGGAACCAATTTTTGATGGATCTTTGATTTTTGGATATAGGGAGAGAACAGTCCCGCTTGCACCAATACCGAGCATGGCTATACTTATGACCATAAATGCAAAGTGATACCAGAGGGAAATGGAGAATATCCTTGTTAATATTATCTCGTATGAAAGCGCTGAGAATGAAAATAGGAAGATAGCTGTGAGTATTCTTGATTGTGTCATTCTAACGACCTCTTACCTTTATAAAACAGTTTGGGGTATTTAGATTTTAGATTAGGGCTTGCGCAAAAATAACTTGGACAAAATTGCGCTCAGATTTGGGATAGATTTGGACACTCTGATTGAGCAAAACCGCAAGCATAGTAGAACTATGTTGAGGATTTTGCGATTGAAGAGTGTTCAAAGATAGCCCGAAGATGAGATGCAAGATGTTCAAGTTATTTTTGCGCAAGCCCTTAGCCCAAAAATGTAATTGTATTTTTTGGGGTTAGTTTGAACGGAATGCTCGCTGTGATCCCGTCCTTATACAGGTGGGGCAAAACGAGCTGTGTAAATCTACACACCAAAATCTTTGCTGTGGAGGTAAATAACAAATTCCTTATTGCAAACAGATATTAAGTTTTGAAATCTTAGCACCTTTTCCTGCTGTAGTTCAATTGCATTGTTTAGCCCGTAAAAAATCAATGTCTATTTTTGGGTTTGGCGCAGATTATTTGGATTGACTTAACCTTTTAGGGTATGCTAATTTTTTGAAATCAAACAGATTTTTTTGAGATAAAACTTAAAAATGACTGACGATATCAAGGTAAATAATATTGAAGAGTTAAAAAGCCTCATTCAAAAGAAAAACAATGCGGCTATAATCGGCTGCATTACCCCGCTTCACCCGTCTGATATTGCTAAACTCCTTACAAATCTCGAAGAAGAGGAAACAATCTACACTTTTAGCCTCTTAGACCCTCAAACGGCATCTGCTGTGCTTTTGGAGGTAGATGAGCATACAAGGGAAAAACTCATTGCATCTATATCAAAGACAGAACTCACCGAGATAGTAGATGAGATGGCAACCGATGATGCTGCCGATGTTATCGCAGAACTCCCCAAGGAAGAGGCAAAGACAGTCCTTGAAGGCATAGGGTGGGAAGAATCAGCTGAGGTTCAAAAGCTGCTCAAATATCCTGAAGATACTGCCGGCGGCATAATGCAGACCGAGCTGGTGATGGTAAATGAGGACGCCACCATTCAGGAAACTATAGAGCAGGTACGGACAAAGAGTGAGGAGATACCCAATATTCATAATGTCTTTGTTGTGGATGATTCGATAAGACTTGTAGGGATTGTCCCATTGGAAAAGCTTATTTTTGCAAGGCCGCATCTGCCAGTCAAAGACATTATGAATAATAAGCCGGTTAAGGTATTAGCTGATACAGATCAAGAAGAGGTAGCCAAGATATTCCAGAAATATGATGCGGTTACCCTTCCTGTTGTAGATAAAGATGAAAAGCTTCTTGGCAGGATTACCATAGATGATGTCATGGATGTTATAGAAGAGGAAATCTTTGAAGACTTTTACAAGATGGCCAGCCTCAATACAGACGAGAGGGTTCTGGACTCGCCATCAAGGTCATTCAAGATGAGATTCCCATGGCTTCTTATAAACCTTGCAACAGCGTTTCTTGCAGCAAGCGTGGTAAAGGTATTTGAAAATACAATTCAGATGGTCGTCACACTGGCTGTGTTTATGCCGGTTGTTGCCGGCATGGGTGGAAATGCGGCAACACAGACGATAACCGTAGTTGTAAGAGGGCTGGCACTCGGAGAGTTGGAATTAAAATATGCAAAGAAGGTGCTTATTAAAGAGGTTATGGTTGGTTTTGCCAACGGAGTTTTGAATGGTGTTGTTGCGGCTATTGTGGCCTATCTTTTTGGAGTAAATTATATGATAGGCCTGCTTCTGTTCCTTGCCATGATTGCCAATCTTGTAATAGCAGGTTTCAGCGGAACGGTTATTCCCTTGATACTGAAATGGTACAAGGCAGATCCCGCCCTGTCAGCAACGGTCTTCGTTACAACGTGCACCGATGTGGGAGGGTTTTTTTCCTTTCTGGGACTTGCGGCGGTGTTTATTAAATACGGGCTGCTTTGAAAGAGGTTTTATGACCATGACAGGCCACTTTACTACAGAGGCAATTGTATTAGGTTCTATAGACTACGGAGAGTCTGATAAAATAGTCACCTTCTACACTCTGGAATTCGGAAAGCTCAAAGGCATTGCAAAGGGCGCCAAGAGAAGCAAAAAGAGATTTGTGAATAATCTTGAGCCGTTTTCGTATATAAAGCTGTTATTTTTTCAGAAACAGGGGCGGGAACTTGTAATGCTTGAACAGGCTGAGACTGTCAGGAGATTTGACAGCCTACTGCTGGATATAGACCGGCTTGCCTTTGGAAGTTACTGCCTTGAACTGCTCAACGAAATGACGCTGGAAGGCCAAAAAAATCAAAAGGCATTTGAGCTGATTTTAAATTTTTTTATCATGCTCGATGCAGGGGCTCATATCAAAACCATTGTAATGCTCTTTGAGATGAGGCTGTTATCTATACTCGGTTATCATCCCCGTCTTGAAATGTGTGTTGTATGTAAAAACACTCCAACGAACAATAATAGAATATTTTTTTCCTCTGCCAGAAGTGGTATACTGTGTCCCAATTGCAGAGGGCAGGAAAAATCCCTGATTCTTGCTTCTCCGGGGGCAATAAAATTTCTCATATTGGCAGCAAAGACCGATATTGACAAGGTAGACAGAATAGCTATGCCGGATTGGGCGGCAGAAGAATGCAAAAGGGTAATGGATGATTTCTTAAGGTATCAATTGGGCAAGGAATTGAAGAGCAAAAGGTTTATAGAAAAAATAAGTTTCAAATATCAAAGCTCAAATATCAAATAAAATCCAAAGCTCAAAGTTCAAACAATTTGGATTTTGCCCCCGATAGATTCAGTCGGTGGTTGAGCCTTGTTTGATATTTGGATTTTGACATTTATTTGAACTTTAGGTTTTGAAATTTGGATTTTACAGAACGGGGGCAGCGATGTATTTTCAGGACATAATAATGAATCTGCAAACATACTGGGCAAACCAAGGATGTATCATTTATCAACCATACGACATGGAAAAGGGCGCCGGCACTTTCAACCCTGCAACCTTTTTAAGGGTTCTCGGACCTGAACCGTGGAAAGCCGCATATGTAGAACCTTCAAGGCGCCCCACGGACGGCCGTTATGGCGAAAATCCAAACAGACTCCAGCATTACTACCAGTTTCAGGTGATACTGAAACCATCGCCCGATAATATTCAGGATATATATATCAACAGCTTAAAGAAACTCGGCATAAATCCATTAAAACATGATATCCGGTTTGTTGAAGATGATTGGGAGTCTCCTACATTGGGCGCATGGGGCCTTGGTTGGGAGGTTTGGCTTGACGGCATGGAGGTAACGCAGTTTACATATTTTCAGCAGGCCGGCGGCATGGAACTTAAACCTGTATCAGGAGAGCTTACCTACGGCCTTGAGAGGATAGCAATGTATCTGCAAGGTGTTGACAGCGTCTTTGATATGGAATGGACAAAGGGAATTAAATATGGCAATATCCATCATAGAGATGAAGTTGAATATTCATTTTATAATTTTCAAGAGGCCGATACGGATATGCTGTTTAAGCTCTTTGATATGTATGAGAAGGAGGCTATGAGGCTCCTTGAAAAAGACCTGATACTCCCGGCTTATGATTACTGTCTAAAAAGCTCACACACCTTCAACCTCCTCGATGCGCGGGGCGCTATAAGTGTGGCTGAAAGGACAAGATTCATAGGAAGGGTAAGGAATATTGCAAGAAGATGCGCGGAAGGATATTTGAAAAAAGGTTGAGGTTAAGGTTAAGGTTGAGAAATATAAAAAATAAGAGAAAGTGTTGTTTGTTTTTTCCTTAACCTCAACCTTAACCTGTTTATTTTTATGCGTATCCAAGAAGCTTACGACATAATAAGGCAAGACCTTAAAGATGTGGAGCTGGAATTCAAGAAAAACCTTGATTCAGATATCTACCTCATAAAAAAGGTTGGCGAATATCTCTTAAATAATGGCGGTAAGCGGCTCAGGCCGTCACTCCTGCTCTTATTTGCCAGACTTTGCGGCTATCAAGGAAACCGACACATACCGCTTGCTGCAGTTGTTGAATTCATCCACACCGCCACACTGCTCCATGATGATGTTGTTGACAATGCCAATATGCGAAGGGGCAAGGCTGCTGCAAATACACTCTGGGGCAACGGCGCAAGCATCCTGATAGGCGATTTTCTTTTTTCAAAATCTTTTTACCTTACCGTAGATGATGGAGACCTGCATATTCTTAAGATTCTATCCGGCACTACAACACAGATGGCAGAAGGCGAGGTTTTGCAGCTTCTTAAGGGCAGTGATGCAGAGGCAACAGAAAAGGATTATATGGCTGTTGTAACCAATAAAACTGCATCGCTTATATCAGCTTCCTGCCGCATAGGCGCTATCCTGGGAAAGGTGTCAACGGATAAGGAAGATGCCACTGCCAGATACGGCATGGATTTAGGCATAGCGTTTCAGCTTGTAGACGACTGTTTGGACTATACCTCAAGCAATGAAGAGTTGGGCAAAACCATTGGGAATGATTTGAGAGAAGGAAAGATAACTCTTCCTCTGATACACACCATGAAGAAAACTACACGAGCAGAAAGAGAAGAACTACTTGCGGCAATAGAAACCAACGACCTTAAAGATTCCCAGCTCTTATCCGTAATAAGTTTAATTAAAAAATACAAGGGAATAGATTATACTTTAGGCAAGGCAAGGCAGCATGTGGAAGATGCAAAAACCCACCTCAGCAGTTTTGAACCAAATCTTGAAAGGGCTGCCCTTATTGCCCTGGCGGATTATGTAGTGGAAAGAGCCTATTAAAACAGGTTGAGGTTGAGGTCAAGGTTTAGATTTAGAATTCCCTCAACCTCAGCCTCAGCCTTAATCTCTTATCTTATGACCCTTGCTGAAAAAGCCAAGAAAGTTTTGGACATCCTTGAAAAAGGATACCCTGACGCAAGGATTGCGCTGCATTTTAAAACTCCTCTGGAACTTCTTATTGCAACAATCCTGTCCGCTCAGTGTACCGATGAAAGGGTAAATAAAACAACCCCCTCGCTATTCAAAAGATATAAGGACCCCCGGGATTATGCTGAAACAGACCTTAAGGAACTGGAAGGTTATATCGGCTCAATAAATTTTTTTAGAAATAAGGCAAAGAATATCCGGTCCTGTTGTAAAAATATCGTTGATAAATTCAGAGGGAAGATTCCTGATACGCTGGAAGAATTGATTACGCTCCCCGGGGTTGGCAGAAAAACAGCTAACATTGTTCTTGGCTGCGCCTTTGGCAAGGATGCCCTTGCAGTTGATACACATGTAAAACGCGTCTCTAACCGCATCGGCCTTGCTGTCCATCAAGACCCTGATAAGATAGAAGAAGAACTCTGTGAGATTATTCCAAAGAAAAGATGGACAAAGGCAGCGAACCTTTTAATCCTCCACGGCAGGAATATTTGCACAGCAAAGAACCCAAAACATGATATATGCAAAGTGCGGGCATATTGTAACTTTTTACGGTTCTTTCGTAAAAAAGTTGATGATTGACTGTTAAACAGACTCTATAGTAAATTTCTAAGTCCTAATTCCTAATAAAATGCCAAATGTCAAAAATCCAAATTCCTTGCGATTATATGAGAAATTTAGTCATTGAGTATTTCATTAGAAATTAGACATTAGGAATTAGGAATTGTATTTAACGTATTCAACTTAAGCACGAAAGAACCAAAAATACCCTCTGAGGTGGCAAAAATGAAAAACTTCTGGCTTTGTCGGTGTACTCCCCATGTTTATGGGACTGACTGAGGGATTGGAACGTTCTAAGATTCGTCATATTATTTTACAATCTGTAATTACTGCAACGGCAGTTGCCCTTATCTTTCTTGCAATTGGCAAAGCAGTTCTTAACCTTCTTGGAATTACAATTGCTGATTTCATGATTGCAGGCGGAACTCTGCTTTTCGCTTTATCTTTAAGGGATATAATGACATTTGAAAAACGATTCCGTATTGAATACAGTGAAACTCTCGGCGTTGTGCCTCTGGGGGTTCCTATGATTGTTGGGCCAGGGGTTCTGGTAACCACCATGCTTCTTATTGATGAATATGGCGCTATCCCCACAGTTTCTGCCACGGTAATTAACATTATCATTGCAGGCTTTGTGTTTTTGCTTTCTGAACCAATAAATCGTTTGCTTGGAAAATCAGGAACAATAGCTATATCAAAGCTGGCAAGCCTTGTTCTTGCCGCAATAGGTGTGATGATGGTGCGTAAAGGGATAATGACATATACGGGCGGTTAGCCCAAAAAATGCAGTTACATTTTTTGACAAACGCAACCTTTGGCCAAATACGGCGTCAAATCTGGCTGTTTAAATACTCACATACCTAAAAGAGTATGCTCCGTTTTATCCAGCCATCTTTTCCTTGTCTTTGGCTCAAATCTTGTATTTGCACCCGAAAAAGAAAAGCCAAATACATTTTTCGGGTTAGCCGCTATTTTACCCTATCATGACTTCCATATCCTCCAATTCCTTTATCCTGTCTCTAAGTTCTGCTGCCTTTTCAAAATCCAGCTTCTTTACAGCCTCCTGCATCTCTTTGCGCAGCGCCTTTATTATAACCGGCAGTTCATGCGGTGGTATATACTCCTCTTTCTTTTCAGCCACAACAGGCACAGTATAGTAATCTGCCTCGTAGATAGAACTCAAAACATCTTTTATTGAGCTTTTGATTGTCTCTGGCGTAATATTGTTTTTCTTATTATATTCTGCCTGAAGCCTTCGCCTTCTGTTTGTTTCACCAAGGGCTTTTTGCATAGAGCCTGTTACATCATCTGCATACATAATAACCTGTCCATTTACATTCCTTGCAGCCCTGCCGCAGGTCTGGATAAGAGACCTTTCAGAGCGCAGAAACCCTTCCTTATCTGCATCCAGAATAGCTACCAGCGATACCTCCGGTAAATCAAGCCCCTCTCTCAGGAGATTTATACCAATCAGCACATCAAATTCGCCCAGTCTTAATGCCCTTAATATCTCAACCCTCTCAAGGGTCTCAATATCCGAGTGCAGATACTTTACCCTTAAACCCAAATCAGCGTAATACCGCGTTAGATCCTCTGCCATCCTCTTTGTAAGTGTTGTTACAAGCACTCTTTCCTTTTTCTCAACCCGTTTCCTTATCTCGCCGAGCAGGTCATCCACCTGAGCCTTTGCAGGCCTGACCTCTATCTCAGGGTCCATAAGCCCTGTTGGCCTTACAATCTGCTCTGCAACATGCCCCTTTGCCTTTTCCATCTCATAATTTGCAGGCGTAGCAGAAACATATATCGCCTGCGTTACCCTTTTTTCAAATTCTTCAAACTTCAAAGGTCTGTTATCAAGGGCAGATGGCAGTCTGAATCCATATTCAACAAGCGTCTGTTTTCGCGACCTGTCTCCATGATACATACCGCCAATCTGCGGTATGGATATATGGCTTTCATCAACAACAAAAAGAAAATCTGATGGAAAATAATCAATGAGTGTATAAGGCGGCTCACCGGGCAGCCTGCCGGAGAGATGCCTTGAATAATTCTCTATGCCGGAACAATATCCCATCTCCTCAATCATCTCAAGGTCATACATTGTCCTCTGCTCAAGACGCTGCGCCTCCAGCAGTTTATTTTCAGTCTTTAATATCTTGAGTCTTTCCAGCAATTCCTCTCTTATGCTGTCCATTGCCCTTTTGAGATTATCCCTTGTTGTCACATAATGGCTTGCAGCATGGATGAGCGCCTTATTTAGCTTCTGAACAACCTTGCCTCTAAGCGGGTCGATCTCTGATATGGCCTCTATGGTGTCGCCGAAGAATTCAAGCCGTATGGCACGTTCGGCCTCATACACAGGAAATATCTCAACCACATCCCCCCTTACCCTGAATGTGCCTCGGTAAAAATCATAATCGTTTCTCTTATACTGAATCTCCACAAGCCTTTTCAAAACCTCATCCCTCTGCGTCTCCATTCCCTTTTCTGCATATACATGCATGCTTCCATAATCCTCTGGCGAACCTATGCCGTAGATGCATGACACAGATGCGACAATAATCACATCATTTCTCGTAAGCAGCGCATGGGTTGCAGAATGACGGAGCTTATCTATCTCATCGTTTATTGAAGCATCTTTTTCTATATATGTATCTGTTGTCGGCACATATGCCTCCGGCTGATAGTAGTCATAGTAGGAGACAAAATAATTAACCGCATTCTCAGGAAAAAGCTCCCTGAATTCTGCAAAAAGCTGCGCTGCGAGCGTCTTATTCGGCGCCAGCACAAGTGTCGGCTTGCTCACATTGGCAATAACATTGGCTATGGTAAATGTCTTGCCTGAGCCGGTAACCCCAAGAAGCGCCTGATGTCTTGCGCCCTTTTTTATCCCCTCTGTCAGCGCCTTAATCGCCATTGGCTGGTCGCCTTTTGGGGTAAATTGGGTTGTGAGTTTGAATTTATCCATAACACCTCAAACGCAATCTTTGGCCAAATACTGTGTCAAATCTGCCTGTCCAAATACTCACATACGTAAAAGAGTATGCTCCGTTTTGTCCAGCCAACTTTTCCTTGTCTTTGACTCAAATCTTGCGTTTGTATCTGAAAATTTAAAAACAATTTTTTAACCATCAGCTTTTAATAATAGCATATACGGCATATTTCTCAAATACAACTTCTAAACTACTTATCATTAATTTCTAAAATATTGACAAAAGTTGACTGGTGTTATAATGTCATAACAATGTATTTAAGCTTTATTGGAGGCATTCCTATGGAAGAAAAAACTGCCTATACGACCAAAGAAGCAGCCAAATATCTTGGAATAAGTCCAGCTACTATTTACCGTATGGAAAAACAGGGTTTAATAATACCTATAAAAAAACGGGGTGGGCAAAAACAGTTTAGTAAAAAAAGTGTCGCAAAATATCTCAAAGAACATCATAGTCCTAAAACTGTTCCGAATATAAGTAAACGCAAAAAAAGAGATTTAATAATAAAAGAAAAGGAAGCAACATATACTACAGAAAACAAAAGAACTAAAATTTCTAAAATTGATGAATTGTATTTTCATAAGGATTCAATATGGATATATAACGCCGATATTTTGAAAACAGAAAGTATTAAAGAAAACTCTATAGATTTAATTGTAACCTCTCCTCCTTATAATGTGGATATAAAATATAACTCCCACAACGACATCATGTCATATGATGATTATCTGTCATTTACCAGAGAATGGCTTACCAGATGCTATACATTTATTAAAGAAGATGGACGGTTTTGTCTGAATATTCCTTTAGATAAGAATAAAGGTGGACAACAAAGCGTGTGTGCAGATATTGCTACAATTGCAAAACAGGTAGAATGGAAACACCATTAAACTATTATTTAAAATGAAGTTAAAACAGCATAATAACATTAGTGAAAGTCAAGTTGAGGATGCATTAGTTGCAAATCTATTTTTCTTGGGTAAGATTTTACGACTCCATGCAGATTTAAAACTAATAGCACGGCAATTAAGATTGAAAGATGGTGAAGAAAGATTAGATTTATTACTTTCAAGTGGAAAAGATTTGTGTTTGGTCGAGTTAAAAGTTACAAGATTTGAAGAAAAATTTTTGCACCAAATTCTTGCTTACAAAAAAGAACTTATAACTCTTCAAAATAATGATAATTTAATTGCTGGGAATATTACCTCTTTTCTTTTGGTAACGGAAGCGAAGAAAAAGCAGTCTGAATTTGCAAAACGAAATGATGTTGAGTTAATCGTTTATGAGCCACTTGATGTTTTAAAAAATTACTATGAGAATTTATCAGCAGTTGCGCCATTCTTAAAAATAAAACCTAATGATTATGGTGTTTTTAGCTTGGGTTTAATAAATAGAACTTTGATTCAATTAAGTAAAGGAGAAACGAAACAAAATGAGATTGCTGAAAAAGTGGGGTTGAAAAGCTCAAGCATTCATAATCACTTAAGAGTAGCAAAAGAGTTTGGATTAGTAAGAGAGCGAAACAAAAATTATTTTCTTACAGATGTCGGTGATAAATATGTAGAATATTTTAACGATTGGATTTTTATTGACCGCTTAAGTGAAAAACAAATAGAAATTTTAAAGCAGTTTGTTGCAAAAGACCCTTTTTATTCTTCAACTGTTTTTGGAGTTTATTCGGTAGTTGAAAGCGCATTTTTGTTATCAAGAAATTCTTATCCAATCCAACTGAATGATTTACGAAAAATATTTCAAACTGTTTCTGGTAAAGTAAAAGAGTGGCAAGCGGTTAAATCATTAAGCACGGCAACATATACTTTTTTGAATTTTGCAATTGAGTTGGAATTGCTTGGCAAAATTGGCCAGCAAGTAGTTATTACACCTGCTGGATTTAGGTTTATACTGATGCTCCAATTGCATAAAAGCATCGAAATGATTGAAAGTTTATCAACTTAGAAATAATGCAAGATAACAAAATATAATACGGCGTAGAGTTCAAAAACTTTTTATTGTGAGAAAAACCTGAACAGGAGGAGTTATGAAACCACATCTTATTGAAATCGAAAATCCAGAAACCAATACAAGTATCATCGTTGATATGGAGGGGCCATATCATCCAAAGAACGAAAGAATAGGTGAGCATATCTACGGCCATACGCTTTATATAAGCAATGTTCCATATCACCTTGAGAAATACATTCCAACCAAAAAAGAATTGAGAAGGTTCAAAAAAGAAAACGAAGATAATGCCCTGTTTTCAAAGGGCGGGTTTCTTTACCGCCTTATACCATTTACAAGATAGTAATAGTATAAAATTAGGGAGACCTATCTTAAAGATAGCCCTGAAATACCAAGAAACCAGTAGCATGAAACAAATAGCATCAAGCCTTAAAGTACAGGCTATGATTTTCAGAAAACTAAAACCTCATCGCATTTTTCTACCCAAACAAACCTCCTATGAATACTGATTAAAACGTTTACTTTATCCGAATCTGTATAATCCATTTTGTAATCTGCGTAATCATAGTATCTCAGTTAATAGAGCTCTATATTCTATAATATTGAGCATTCCGGATAAGGCATTTAAAGAGGAATTATAATTTCAGCCCTTGCTTTT
>JACRML010000057.1 GCA_016214995.1 Deltaproteobacteria bacterium | reverse complement strand
GTGAAGTTTCTTCCTAGGATAAAGAAGAGACATACCATAGAGGCTGTGAAGTATGTAAAGCAGATAACAAAAAAGGAATATCTGAAAGGGATGATAGAGGCTTTAAAGAACCCTCATCTATTCAGGGTGTGGGATGGTTACCGATGCCCTATCTGCGGGGAAATGTTCAAAGACATTATTTCCTTTAGACAGCATATTGAAAGGTATGGCGTTACCATGGCCTCTGCAGGCTGATGTTATAAGGGATATATAACCGTGAATCAACCCCCGATAGAAACACTCGGGGGCAGGTCTAAAGTCCACAGGAGATATATACTATGTTTGGTATAGGGACAACGGAACTTATTATTATACTTGCAATCATCCTTATAATATTTGGAGTGGGAAAACTGCCCAGCATAGGGACAGGAATTGGTCAGGCTATAAAGAATTTTAAGAAGACATCGTCTGAAAGCGAGTTAGATGCAACTCATCTAATGGAGAAACCGGAAGCAGCATCTTTGAAGTCTGAAAAGCCCGCATAATAGATGCATCATTGAGAGTGGGTGCAGTTTTTCTGAACACTGTTTGCACCTGCAGTTCAGGCAACAAGGCGGGCAATGCTGTTTTAGGAAGAAGCAGATTTCATTTGCCAGAGGGAGGTGAGAGCGTGTTCCTTATGTTCAGGATAGATGAGCAGGAGAATTTATGTCCATGATTTTGGACAATTTCACAAAAGGAGGATTTAAAATATGCTTAAAATTAATATGCGAAGCAGTTTAAAGAAGGTAGTTTTGACAGCGTTCCTAGTGCTGCCCATTGTCATGGGGAGTGGTTTTAATTATGCTCTGGCAGGAGAAAAGAACCCATGCAGCATGAAAAACCCATGCGCTGCCAATCCATGCGCCATGAAACCCAAGCCTATAAGAAAGACTGCCATTAAGGACAGTGCAAAGCTTATGCAGATGGGCGAAAAGCTCTGGAACGACACAAAACTCGGAACCTCTGGCACAGCCTGTGCCACCTGCCATGCTGATGGAAAGGGTTTGAAAAAATCTCCATTCCCAAAATATATCAAGATGGCAAATGATATACTTACCCTTGATCAGATGATAAATTTTTGCATGAAGAATCCCATGAAAGGTAAGCCACTGCAATGGAACTCTCTGGAGATGACAGCCCTGGCAGCCTATGCTCAGTCTCATGCAAAGGAAGAGGGTGAACCGGCGAATCCGTGCGCTGCAAAGAATCCTTGCATGATGAAAAACCCCTGTGGTATGAAGAATCCGTGCGGAAAGAAGTAGCGTATTTTATTTTCAGTGCGGTATGCAGTTCAATTATTATCCTCTCCTCCGAAGTAAAACGAGGAGAGGATTTTTTGTTAGAATACTGGAAAAGGCCGATTCCACCTCAAACCCACCGGAATGTTTTTTCATCCTATCCGGAAGACTGCGCTCAATGTCATAAAGAACAGTACAATGACTGGAAAAGGTCTCTCCATAGCAAGGCCGTTGGTCCTGGTCTTATTGGACAGTTAAGGCCAAGTGAAGATCCTTATTTTGCCATATCCTGTTATTTATGCCATGCGCCAATGGAAGATCAGTCGGAGATGAAAGAGGCAAGAGGCAAGAGGCAAGAGGCAGAGGAATACATTAAAAACCCATCCTTTGATAATAAGCTAAAACTTTCCGGGGTAAGTTGCAGCGTCTGTCATCTGAGGGAAGGAAAGATGTATGGACCGCCGGCAAGAAAGAGAGTAAGCAGTAAGCAGTTAGCAGTAAGCAGTAAAAAACAAAACAACCACAATGGTTTTGTAGAAAAGGACTTTTTTGAAAAGGCAGAGTTTTGCGCGGCCTGCCATCAACTGAATGGAGGATACGAATTAAATGGCAAGCTTCTTGTAAACACATACAGGGAGTGGGAAGAGAGCTTCTATGGTAAAAATAATATAATATGTCAGAACTGCCATATGCCGGATAGACAGCATCTATGGCGTGGTATCCATGACCCTGATATGGTGAAGAAGGGGATTACTATTGATGCTCGCCGTGAAGATAAAAAGGCTAAACTAACTATCACAAATGCAGCCGTAGGACATCTTTTCCCTACATACGCAACACCATTGATTGTTATAAAAGGGTTTATGCTGGATAAGAAGGGAAGGATTGTTCAATCTTCTTTGAAAAAAGCATATATCGGCAGGCGGGTTAGCTTAGACCTTTCAGAGGAATTCTTTGATACGCGTGTAGCGCCGCAGAAAACCTTTGAGTTTGACTATACATTTAGTAACTCCTATAATAACCATAGACTTGTATTTGAAGTATGGATTTATCCTGATGAGTTCTATAACAGGTTTTACAAGGCGTTGTTAAAAAATAAAGATGATGATTTCAAAAGAAAGGAAATAGCAAAGGCGCTCAAGATAACAGAGGGCTCGGGCTATAGGTTTTTTAGAGAAGTGTTATAGGTATTCGTAAAATATATTAACTCAGAAAATGCAATAGCATTTTCTTACATATATTCCATGATTTTCTGTGTTTATAACATATGAAACCCTCATGTCTAAAAGAGATACAAAGGGGAAATGAAAATACATGGTAGGAGCCAACTCTGTTGGCGATCAAATCGCCGTCAGGAGACGGTTCCTGCCGGGATGATAAAAGGGTATTTCAGGTGAAACCCGCATGAGCCACCGGCTCACAAAGGTAAATGAAAATTCAATGTAGGGGCGGCTCTCCTGTCTGCGTGCAAGCACGCACAGGCAGATGTGGCCGCCAGCAACGGGAGGGGACATCCCCGATAGAAGCATTCGGGGACAGGCGCCCCTCCCCTACCAAAAAATGGGATTTGGTATGTATTTTAGGGGCAAACCCTCACGAGCCTTCGGCTCACAAAGGGGCATGAAAATTTGCTAGGAGCCGTCTCCAGGCGGCGAAAAGGTAATCGCAAACAGGAGTTTGCTCCTACCATGCAGATATGTATTTTCTGGACAAACCCTCACGAGCCTTGGCTCACAAAGGTGCACGAAAATGTGTATTCAGGTTGGACTCTCTTATTGTAAGATGAACTGCAATCAAATCCATCATACAGGAGGGCTAT
>JACRML010000056.1 GCA_016214995.1 Deltaproteobacteria bacterium | reverse complement strand
GGGTAATTCATGAATTACCCCTACATACAAATGGAAATAGTTACCGAAGGCGGTGGCTGGTTCAATCTTGCAGATTGAACCACACATTTTGAACAATTAAGGGTTTGTAACTGTGTTATAAAATGCCAACTCACCAAATGTTTCGGTTCAATCGAGGACGATTGAACCAGCGGAGGGGGGTGGTTGTAAGTTCTTAAAAGGTATTTTCACAAAAAATAAAGGCGTTCTTGCATTTTATCCACGCAAGAACGCCTTTTTAATTACAACGCTTTTATTCGTTATCGTAACACCATGACTTAGGGGTTGTCATGAAATAAGTATTACAACTTTTATTGTTTTTTACTAGCGATTAATATTTTTCCGTGCTATATTTACCGCATGGAAGAAGCAGCGATAAAAAAGCGTTTCAATCTTTTGAAACCATTCCTTGATGAACGACTCAGGCGGATTCTCGCTGCAACAGAAGCATCGGCGCTGGGTTACGGCGGTGTTTCTTTGGTTGCTCGAACAATAGGCGTTTCGAGGCGAGCAATCACCTCTGCTCAAAAAGAGCTTCGGAATCCGCATTTTACTGACAATGCACAGCGTATCCGCAAGAAGGGTGGCGGACGCAAACGGAGTACAGACAAAGACCCATCTCTTGTGAAAGACATTGAATATCTTGTGGAACCAGTTACTC
This sequence comes from Deltaproteobacteria bacterium, assembly GCA_016214995.1. GTDB lineage: Bacteria > Desulfobacterota > GWC2-55-46 > UBA9637 > UBA9637 > JACRNJ01. The sequence continues at coordinate 1,083 of JACRML010000056.1, read as the reverse complement.
GTGGAGATCCAGAATCGCCATTGAGATGGACGTGTAAAAGCGTAAGAAAGATTTCTGATGAACTGAAGAATATGGGACACAAGGCAAGCTACAATTTGGTTGCCGAACTGTTGCGCCAATTGGATTATAGTTTGCAGTCCAACAAAAAAACTCTTGAAGGCGCTTCGCATCCTGACCGAGACGCTCAATTTGAACATATTAATCAAACGGTAATTGATTTTCAATCGCGACATCAACCGGTTATTTCGGTCGATACAAAGAAAAAAGAACTTATCGGCGAATACAAGAATAGTGGACGTGAATGGCGGCCTAAAGGAGACCCTGAACAAGTACAAGTCCATGACTTTGGGAAAAAACGCGTTGCCCCTTATGGTGTTTATGACCTGACGCAAAACGCCGGATGGGTAAGCGTTGGCATTGATCACGATACGGCTACCTTTGCCGTTGAAAGCATACGGCGATGGTGGTATTTGATGGGGCAAGCATGCTGTCCCAAAGCAGTTGAATTGTTGATTATTGCTGATGGTGGAGGTAGTAATGGTTATCGCATCAAATTGTGGAAACTTGAACTTCAAAAGCTGGTAGATGAGATAGGTTTGAGCATATCGGTATGTCATCTGCCTCCTGGAACCAGTAAGTGGAATAAGATAGAACATCGTTTATTTTCCTTTATTACCCAAAATTGGCGTGGAAAACCTTTAGTCAGCCATGAAGTTGTTGTTAATTTAATTGCAGCAACAACAAATAAAAAAGGCCTCAAAATTCAGTGTCAATTAGACACCAATGCCTATCCAAAAGGCCAAAAGATATCTGATAAAGTAATGGCCACGCTCAATATTCAGCGTCATCCATTTCATGGAGAATGGAATTATACCGTTTGCCCAAAAAACATGTAAAGTTGTTACAGTTATTATGTGACAGACCCTAAGCTATAATACCAAATATAATCACACTGCATTAACAATACGTAAACGAGGAGAAACTGATGACTAAAATTAATAGTAACGAATCGGATTTTACTTGGTACCTTACGTTTATTTCAATTGCTTTTGGTGTCTTCATTTCTGTGTGGATACAGCCGTT
>JACRML010000055.1 GCA_016214995.1 Deltaproteobacteria bacterium | reverse complement strand
GTATATTCATCAGGATTACCGAGATTTACAGGACCAATAAAATTATCTTTATTCATCATCCTTATCATACCTTCAACTAAATCCGAGACATGGCAAAAAGAACGGGTCTGCCTGCCGTCGCCATAAATAGTAATATCCTCGCCCTTCAACGCCTGAACTATAAAATTGCTTACAACCCTGCCGTCATTCAGCGCCATCCTCGGTCCGTATGTATTGAATATCCTGACTATCCTTATATCTACCTTATTCTGCCTGTGATAGTCAATCATAAGGGTTTCAGCAACACGTTTCCCTTCATCATAGCAGCTTCTCATTCCTATACAGTTCACATTTCCCCAGTAATCCTCCTTCTGTGGGCTCACCTTCGGGTCTCCGTAAACCTCTGATGTAGATGCCTGTAAAATCCTTGCCCGCACCCTCTTTGCAAGACCAAGCATATTGATTGTTCCCATAATACTGGTCTTTGTTGTCTTTACAGGATTGTATTGATAATGGATAGGCGAGGCAGGACATGCAAGGTTATAAATTTGGTCAACCTCCAACAGAACCGGCCCTATAATATCGTGTCTTATGAGTTCAAATCTGTGATTATCCATAAGATGGATAATATTATCCTTTGAGCCTGTAAAAAAATTATCAAGACATAAAACATCATGTCCTTGGCTCAAAAGTCTTTCACAAAGATGCGAACCTATAAAACCCGCACCGCCTGTTACCAGTATACGCATTTTAGAATTCCTCCGATTGGAATTAGAAATTAGTAATTGGGAATTAGAAATTCTACACCCTTCCTATTCCGTAATATGTAAAACCCAGGCTTCTCATCTCTTTGGGGTCATATATATTTCTGCCGTCGAATATCACAGGGTTTTTCATCAGATTTTTCACCTTTTCAAAATTTGGTCTCCTGAATTCATTCCATTCAGTAATAATAACAAGGGCATCGGCGCCCTTAAGAACCTCGTAGTTATCTTGCATATATTCAATCCTGCTGCCAAAGACCTTTTTTGCCTCATCCATTGCCTCAGGGTCATGTGCCTTTATTTTTGCGCCTGTATCAAGCAATCTTTTTATTATTGTTATCGAAGGCGCCTCTCTCATATCATCGGTTTTTGGTTTAAATGATAAGCCCCAGATACCGATAGCCTTTCCAGCCAATGAATTTGTAGGGGCGGGGCTTGTCCCCGCCCTATCATTGCGGGAGACCACAAGGGTCTCCCCTACAGAATTCTGTCTTTTAAAATGTTCAAGTATCTTATCCACTATCAATCCCTTTTGCCTGTAATTCACATCCTCCACAGATTTAAGTATCTTCATATCATAACCATACTCTCCGGCAGTTCTTATAATCGCCTGAACATCTTTGGGAAAACAGGAACCGCCGTATCCCACACCGGGAAAAAGAAATTCAAATCCTATCCTTGAATCCGTTCCTATGCCTTTTCTGACATTATTTATATCAGCACCTATCAACTCACAAAGATTTGCAATCTCATTAATAAATGATATCTTCGTGGCAAGCATGGCATTGGCAGCGTATTTAGTCATCTCCGCACTGCGGATATCCATCACAATCAGACGGTCGGTCTTACGCATAAACGGCGAATAAAGCTCCTTCATGATCTCCGCAGCATGTGCGCTGTCGGTCCCAATAACCACACGGTCCGGCTTCGTAAAGTCATCAATGGCGGCACCTTCCTTAAGAAATTCAGGATTTGAGACCACATCAAATTCATACTTTTTACCAAGCTTGGCAAGCTCACCCTCTACTGCCGCCCTTACTTTATCGGCAGTCCCTACCGGAACAGTACTCTTATCAACTATTATCCTATAACCATCCATTGCATTACCGATACCCCTTGCTGCACTTAATACATATTTTAAATCTGAAGAACCGTCTTCACCTGGCGGTGTTCCAACTGCAATGAAACAGATGAGAGACTCTTTCACCCCATAGGAAAGGTTTGTGGTAAATTTAAGCCTTCCATCCTGTGTATTCCTCTTAACAAGTTCTTCCAACCCCGGCTCATAAATAGGTATCTCCCCTTTATTTAGCTTTTCTATTTTCTTTGCGTCTATATCCACGCAAATCACATCATTCCCGCTGTCTGCGAAACATGTCCCTGCAACAAGTCCGACATAACCAGTGCCAATAATACAGATATTCAAAACGACCTCCTATGAAAAAATGCAAAACTTAAAATACAAAAGTCAAAAATCAGATTCAAAACCCAAGACTTAAGTCTTGGGTCTGCGGTATATAGTTTACTTTTGAGTCCGCCTTAGGCGGATGACATTTGAGTTAATATAAAAAGAAATATCAAACAAAATTTAGTATTGCAAGGAAATTTAAAACACCTAAAAATAGACTTTGATTTTTGGGGAAAACAAAAATCAGTAGGCATTTTTATTGACAAGCCCTTTCCAGATTGTCAGCCACATGATCTTCAAGTCAAACCAGAATGACCAGTTTTCTATATAATAGAGGTCGTATTCTATCCTTTTTTTCAGGTCTGTATCCCCTCGCCATCCACTTATCTGCGCCCATCCAGTGATACCTGCCTTCATTTTATGTCTCAACATATATTTAGGAATATTCTTTCTAAACTCTTCTATAAATACAGGTCGTTCCGGTCTTGGCCCAACGATACTCATATCGCCTTTCAGGACATTAAGAAACTGTGGGAGTTCATCAATGCTTGTCTTTCTTAAAAAAGCACCCAGCCAAGTTCTTCTGGGGTCATTTCCCCTTGCCCATACAGCCCCTGTCCCTTTTTCTGCATCAATCCTCATGGAACGAAATTTCAGCATCTGAAATATCTTGCCATCAAGCCCCATCCTTTCCTGTCTATAGAATACAGGACCAGGGGAAGTAAGCTTAATTGTAATAGCTATCACAACCACGAGCGGTGCTGTCAGGGTTATTGCAATGATAGAAAAAACTATATCGGCAACCCTTTTTATAACCATATTCCAGCCATATAATGGGGAATCCTGAAGGCTTATTATGGGGAGACCGTCAAACTCTTCAATGCCGCCTCTTATTGTTGCGAATTCATAAATGTCAGGCACAACCCTTATATCAATCATCTCTTCGCCGATATTCTTCAGCACATCAATTACCTTGCCGTGATCTTCCCATGCCAAAGCAATAATCACATGGTCAATGCCTTTTTCTTTGATAAACCTGGCAACCTCGTTATAAATACCTAAAACCTTTATCCCATGCATATTAGCCCCAATCTCATCTTGGCTTGTTGACAGAAGCCCTATAACTTTTAATCCAATCTCCGGGTGCGCCTCTATACGTTTTAATATTTCCTTACTCATCTCACCGGTTCCAATAATGAGCGCATATCGAAGATTATGCCCCTTCTTCCTCAAATACCGGAGAGCTTCTCTGAAAACCCATCTCTCAATGCTTAATGCGGCAATATTCATTATTCCAAAAAATAGAAATACCAATCTGGAAAATTCATACTGGCGGTAAACAAAGGTTACTGCAATGAGGACGAGGATAGAAACCGAACATGCCTTCGTTATATCAAATATCTCTCTGGCATGAGACGCAATTCTCCTGGGCCTGTAAAGACCAAACGATTTGAATACAAAACCCCATATAAGGACTATGGGGATTATAAGAAGGATATATATTCTTAACGGAGGTATGCCTTTATCAACAGGCACAAAAGCGGTGTGAAACCGCAGATAATGGGAAAGCAGCCATGAGGCTACTATTATGGCGATATCCGTAATAAATAACAGACTCTCAAAAAACTGGCTGTGTTTCTTTAACAAGGCAACCCTTCTTTATATTTTAAGATTTCATGAACTTTTTTCAGTACAGCCTTAACCTTTATCTCATCCATACACCCGCCCTGTTTGCATTTATAGTCAAAACCAAGGTTCAGGCAGGGGGCGCACGGCAGTTCGCTTTGTATATTGCAAACATTTGATGAACCAACAGGCCCCCACCTCACAACACCCGCAGGCCCGTGAAGGGCTATCATGGGGTGATTGAGCGCCGCGCCGAGGTGCATGATGCCGGTATTTACGGTGATCAGCAATCTGCTTTTGGTTATGAGATACGCGGTTTGGCCGAGCGTAAATTTGCCGCAAAAAGAAATTACATTTTCAGGAGAGGTCTTGACAATATTTTCTGCGGCAAGTTGATTATATTTCGTGCCTGTAATACCGATAATATAACCGTCCTTTGCAAGAAGTCCAGCCAATCTTGCAAAATTTTCTGCGCCCCACTCTTTCAGATGCCCCTTATACCCTGAACTCCACGGATGAAAAAGAATAAGATTGTCTGATTTTATATTTTCATTTTTGAACCAATCTTCAACAAAAGTTTTTTCCGCATCAAGTATGGGAAATTCTATTTTATAGTCAGAAACTGAAACACCAATCGCATCGGATAGAGATATATAGTTCTCTATTTCATGGCGGCTGGAGTCATGCGGCACGACAGCGTCAAATACGGTATGCTTGAACTGTGCTTTGGTTTTAAAACCTATCTTGCGCCCTGTCCCGACAAAAAATGCCACTATGGCGCTAAGCCGGGGCCATGATTCGAAATCCATGATAACATCATAATTCCTGCTGTTTACATCCTTCATAAATCTAAAAAAATAAGACGGCTCTTTAATAACTTTAGAGACCTCTAATATTTTCAGGTTGTCTATAAAAGAATAGCGGCTCAAAATCTCATAATTATTTTTGCTGCCGATTACCGTTAACGAAGCCTTTGGATACGCATTTTTTATAGCCTTTAAAACCGGCGCCAACAGCAAAGTATCGCCAATCGTGCCAATCTTGATAACAAGGACCCCGTTAGAGGCGCTGCCTCTAAAGGGGTTTGCCTTGTTTGCCTGTTTCACCAGAGACAAAAAGCAGATAACAGGTATGCCGGCATAACGGTCCAAAAACCTCATCCAGAAATTGCCACGTTCTTTCAATTATTCACACCTCTTTTTATGATAAGCTCTCCAATCTTTTGGTAAACCTGCTCAACAGTCACAGCATTCATGCAGATTGGATTCTGACAATCCGGAAATTCTCCGTCTTTATAGCAGGGCGCACACTTGATATTTTCTACATTCCAGAAATAATAACTGTTGGGGCTTAATGGGTAATATTCTCTTGGGTCTGTAGGGCCAAATATGGAAATTACCGGCACACCAACAGCGCTTGCCAGATGCATTGGACCGCTGTCATGCGCAACAATCAGATTGCATCTTTTCATAACAGCGGCTGTCTCTTCCAATGTGGTTTTTCCGGTCAGGTCAAGAATATTATGGCTAACTCTTCCCCGATTTAAGCCTTCGGGGACATGTTTTAAAATCGCATCGGCATTAGGCCTGTCACTCTCAGCGCCCAAAAGTATAACCTTACAGCCGTCAGCAGCCATCTGGTTTGACAATTCAATATAATTTTCCAAAGGCCATCTCTTTATGGGCATATCGGTTTTTATATTGCTGGCGCCGCCGGCCAATATTCCTATTACAATATCGCCTTTGCCTACGCCGCCTGTCTGCAACATTTTATCCGCAACGTTTTCCGCCTCTTTGCTTATTGCAAAGTCCATATCTCTGCCGTCATCGTGTATGCCAATGGCTTTGACAACCTCCAAGTATTGGTCTATGTTATGCTTAATACCGATAACCATGACCTTTTTTGTAAGAAATCTCCCTTCGCCATTTCTGTCAAACCCGACCCTTTCAGGTATACCGCACAAAAAGGCAAAAAAGTTAAACCGCCAGTCTCTATGAAAAACAATTACCGCATCAAATTTCTTTTTTCTAAGCAGATAGAACAAAGAGAGCGCATACCTTGCCTTTTGCAGGAATCTTGCTTTGTAAATTATATAATCATCACATTCTATGAGCTCATCTATATATTGATTGCCATTCACTGTCATTTTTGAAGACTTACCTGCCAGGAGAGAAATATGCGTCGTAGGATATGCTTTTTTGAGCGCCCTGATTGCAGGGGTTGTCATAAGCAAATCTCCGATGGCGCCGAGTTTTATGATCAAAATTTTATAGTTATTGAATCCCATCTAATCTTTTTTCAGGTTTATCTTCCTTGAAATCAAATCAAAGACCTCATCAACAGTAATCATGTCCATACATTCCATGCTCTCACAAACATCTTTTTCGCAGCCTTTGCACGGCACATCCTTATAAACAACGGTGACATCATTGCCGTAAGGCCCCCATCTCTGCCAGTCATTGGCTGCACTGAACAGAACGACTACAGGGACTTCAACTGCGGCGGCAATATGGACAGGAACGGAATCATTGCCTATAAATAGTGAACACCTTTTTATCACCGCGGCAGTCTGCTCAAAGGTGGTTTTATCGGCCATGACAATCGGCTTGAAACTTAAAAGCCCTTCCAATCTTTTAATCAACTCAATATCTTCAGAGCCGCCGACAACCACAATCTGCGCCTTAAGTTTGCCATAAACCCGTTCCATCAAATCAGCAAATCGTTCAACAGGCCATATCTTCGAAGGGCAGCCGCTGCCGACATGAAATCCGAGCATTAACTTTGATTCGTCCCACCCTTCTTCCCTCATCATTGCGCGAACATGCCTGTCTTCATATACCGGAACAGTTATGCCGAGTTGCGGAATACCAGGGCTTGGGTCTACAATCCTTACAGCGTCCATAAGGATTTCAACCTGATGCTTTTTTATAGTAGTCTCAACCTCATCCGTTAAAAGGAAGCCGCCTCCGCTCCATCCATAGCCAATCCTTCGCGGAATGCCGCTTAAAAAACCAATAATGATTGCAAATAAATCTCCTTTTAAATCAAAAAATATATCATATCTAGTCTGCCGCAATGTCCGTATTAAATCAATGCCTTCGCTGATGTTTAAAATCTTGTCAGGGCTCCTGTTATGCCAGTATGCGTTATAGCTGATTATATCATTGATGTATGACTCTCCTTCAACAATGCCTCTTGACCAGGGACCGGCCACAAGGGTTATATGAGCTGAAGGGAATTGTTTTCGTATAGCCTTTATGGCAGGTGTAGCCAGCAAAACATCTCCGGCATGGTCCAATTTAACGATTAAAATCCGTTCTATCTGTCTTGCATTTCTCTTTTTAAAAATGGATAACACCCATTTAAGAAGATAACCAACAGCGTCAATAATGAAAATTATGCCCTTTAACAGCCTGCTCTTATACACATAGGTTTTCACCTGTAAGACCTCTATACTTCACCTAATGCCTTATTTTTATGACCTTCAGACAAACCTCAATATTCATCGCTGGAAATATAAAGCCCAAATATTTTTCATAAAATAATGGAAATTTGTTTGCCAGAAAAGAAATGCCGTTTATTCTATGAAGCCTCCAAAAATTTATCTTAATCTTTGTCTTATAAAATTTTGCGCTGCTGTAAAAATCATACTGAGGAAAGTTCCCTGTAAAATAATTAAAAGACTCGGTATTGAAAAAGTGTTTGTGTGTGAAATCACCGTAGGCATGGGTGCTTGAAAAATGAGGAACTCTGATATATACTTCAGCCCTCGGCTTGGCAATGCGGTAAACATCTTCCATTACCCCCTTTATATCATCAAGATGCTCCAATACATCCATCATATAAATTTTATCAAAGGTATTGCTTCGGAATGGATATGGAAATTTATCTAAATCACAGACAACATCTGTTGCAGGCGTCTTGTGAATATCCAGACCTATAGCGCCATGTATCTTGTTTTTGCCGCAGCCTATATCAAGCATTCGCATCGTTTAGCCCTTATGTCTTGCCAATATGCTGAGTTCGTCCATATTGACGCATTTAAACATATATAAGAGGAAAAGATACGCTGCAAAACTTCCTGCAGCAGAAAATGTCCAATGCCAGTATCCGGCAGTCATTACAAGAATTGCAATAAAGCCGCCAAAAGGTATTGCCATCCTATATATTGTGTCAATAATCTTTGGCGAGCCTACGTTTCTGGATATAAATATTAAATGCGTCAAAAGTATTAGACTTGTAGTAACAAACGTCGCTATCGCAGCGCCTTTTGCGCCAAAAGCAGGGATTAAAAACGCATTTAATATTATATTGCTTATCACGCTGACAACCATTGTTCTGGCTACAAATCTCTGCTCGCCTATAGCCTCCAATGTCCTTCCCGTTATATGATACAGATATAATGGGATTAAAGTCCATATAAGAATCTGTAAGATGCCGCCGCTTTCATAAAACTTGTCCCCAAATATAAAAACAATGATGTCATTTGCAAAAAAGGCGGCAATAAATGAAACAGGGATGCTCGCTAAAAACAGCAGTTTGAATATCATATTAAAAACACTATGGACTTTAGACCTGTCTTCATTCCACATCTTTGCAAAATATGGATACGCTGCCAGTGATAATCCATTAGCCAGCAACAACAACACAAAAACCGGTCTATATGCGGCATTGTAGCTGCCCACTGCTTTTATGCCGCTGATTTTAGAAAGCATTACGCTGTCCACATTAAAATATATCTCGCTCATAACAGTGCCGACAGCAAACGGCGCCGCCTGTTTAAAGATTTCCAATTTTCTTATATTTAAACATCCCGCAGACTTAACTAAAGGAAATATCTTTCTTTGAAGATAATAACTCAAAGATAAAACTATCAAGGCAGCGGCTGCATGGGGCAATATCAATGCTGGAAATGAAATCCCTGCCTTTAACAGAAAAAAAACGCCTGTTAAAGCCAAAAACCTGTAAAGCACCGCCAGTCCGCCTTCAAATTCCATCCGCTCATGGCCTATAAAAACAGCTCTGAATGTATTGGAGAATGAAACAATGAGCGCTGCGACAGCAAATAAAGCGATAGTAAAAAATATTTTTGTATCATACTGCATTGCAAACGCAGCAGCAATCAACCCAACAAAAACTATTACCCCGATAATTATCTTCAGCAGCAATGTCTGGGTGAAAAACACAGACTCATTCCTTCTGGAACTTGCTATCTCCCTTGTAAGCAAGAAGTTTAATCCGCCGTCAAACAGATTTCCGAACATGCCGACAAATGACACTGTCAAGGCATATATACCGTATTCTTCAACGCCAAGGTAGCGCGCCAAAATTACTACCAGTAAAAAATTGAAAAACCTTTCGCCGGTCTGCGATAAGGTTAAAAATGAAAAATTCCTGATAATCTTCACTTCTACGGATTCCTTTTATAATGGTTTTTCCGGCAGGTAAATCAAAAGCCATGCATTTGTAGGTTTTACAAAATACTTTCTGTATAGATAATAGTATCTATTGGCATGGTTTAATACAATATCTATGTCATCTGATTTAGCCAGACGCTCGTCTAATACTAATTGGTTCAGCGCTTTGGGATCGCCAAGAACCAGCAAAGGTATTTCTTTCTTTTCAAGCATCATTAGCAATTCGGTCTCTGATATATAAAGATACTTTCTGGCATTTTCTCTATTCGGCATAAGTTTCCAAAACAGCGCTTGATCCGTAGGATACTCATAGCCATTTAGCGGTCTTCTATTGGATGTAAAAACAAATACCCCCCATGTATCTAGGACAACATCGCCTTCTTTTGTCAATTTTTTAATTACATTTTCAGATATATCATTTACGAATTCCGGCGTTATGATTTGCTCTTTTGAATTAAACATATAAAATATGCTTGTCTTTAATCTTTTCTGAAAATGCAGATATGAAAGACCGATTATCGTTGCAAGAAAAATAGAAACATATACTATCAATTTTTTAGGGGCAGCAGCATTGGTTATTTTCTCCACAACTGGAAGAGACAACAATACTGCAAATAATGTCAATTGATTTACATACCCAAGATAATTTGCATACATATTAGAATAAATCCAGATTATCCCGCCAAATATCATCCATATCAGCAAATAGATGTTAAATTCTATCTTATCCATTCCCTGCCGCCATTTCCTTATCAATAAAACTGTTGAAATTAAAACTAACAATAGCAGAAAAACAGTATCAGGAACCTTTACCACATCAATCAAACCTTTAATCATCATATCATGCTTCATGTCTTTGAGGACATCCGCTGCGAAATCAGGGTTATTGCCCTTTCCAAAATAAACCTGCGCATATGCGCCGCCCCATATTGCATAAGCCCGAAGCGGCTCTTTTATGAATATCCATATTGATGGTAACAGCGGAATAATAACTCCAATGCAAAAGATTGCTGCTTTTTTTGCGATCTCATTTACTGTCAAGTTCTCTCTATACATTACAACAATAAGCCAGATTACAAACATAACAGGCAATATAAATATAAGCCTAATCCCCATTGCCATACCAAGAAGCAATCCAGAAAAGAATAAAGTTGCATTTTCCGTCAATCTGCCTGAAAGGTATCTGCTCGTCAAAATAACAAACGAGGCGAATATAAAAAAATTAGAAAGCGGGAACGGTTTTACTGATATATTTACCTTATAAAAGGTAAGATTTATAATGAAAAGTATATAAGAAATGACTGCCGCCCAATATTTTTTCGAGAATTTATAGACCCAATAAAAAATCAGAAGTCCAACGATAAAAACGGTAGCGGCTGATAAAGACCTTGCCGCAGGGATAGTAAATCCGAAAATCTTCATCCACAAACCGTAAAAATAATACAAAAGAGGCTGATTATGGGCGTTTATATCAAGTATCGGAATACGGCCGTTTATTACTTCTTTACTGACCACGAGATAGCCGCCCTCATCGCCATCAACAAACCTATAAAAAACACCAAGTATAAGAATAACAAAATGGCCAGCAATAAGACTGGCCAGCAATATTTTCTGTTTTCTATTCATATTATTTTCTTCTATACAGAGCGTCATAACTTCGCATACCTGCGTTGCTCCTCGCTCCTCGCTTCGTCGCGCCTTGGTCTGCTTTGTTCTGACGCTCTGTATGCGGATTTATTTATGTCGTTGTGTATAGTTACCAAATTCTAAAGGGATATATAGGGCTTATAAAAAGTATTCTGATAACTGTTAAAAAAGATAAGACACCTATAAAACATACAGCCTTCCTTATCAATATGTCCTTTTCAACGCAGTAAGAAAGGACTAAAAATGGAAAGAGCCCATAGAACATTCTTAACAGACCATTATAATTATCCCATTGCGATGGGACAGTAAATACTGTAAGCAAACAATAGGCTGCAACCACATAATAAAAAAGATGCCTCAGATTTAACAATTTCTTTACTATAATTACTGATAGGACAGCAAAATAAGAAAAGATAACCAGCGTGCTGAATTGGCGGCCAATCTGTTTAAAATCGCCAAACTCTATTGTTTTTATATAGCCAATAATCCCTGAAAACGGGATAAAACTTACTACCTCTGCAGAGGTTGCCATAGGCGCGTCCCCCAGTTTAACAGCAACAAATAACTGCCAGAGAAAAAATGGTATCAAACAACTACTCAATAAAATAATCCGTTTAAATCGTCTGTTACACTGGTAATCCCAAACTAACAAGGGCAGTAAAACTACTATAGAATCTTCTCTTACAAGAAATGAGAATGAGATAAAAACTGTAGCAAGAAAAATATTTCTCCTTATGTAAAAATAAACAGCGGCAATAATCAGGCATATGCTAACCGGGGACGGCAAATCATACTGTATGGTCATAATAGAAGGTGGTGACAGTCCATAAAACAGACTCCATGCCGGATGTAATGAGTAGCGCCTTAATATGAGAATAAAAAAATACATCCCGGCAGCCAATGCCGTCAAGTTCACTATATAAAGGGTATATGGAAGAAGGTTCCCTTTACCAAATGCAAACAAACGCGCCATTAAAGGATATAGAATGCGCTGCTGGCGATACGCATTTTTAAAATATCCCTTTTCTAAAAATGGATCCATGGCAACATAGTAATAAAATTGTCCATCGTAGCCGCCTTCATCAAAGATAACCATGCCTTTTTGAAAATATTCCTTAGCAACTCCCTCTTTTTCATTTTGACTTATGCGAATCATACTGGATAGGTTATATCCATAAGGCTTTATTGAATACATAACAAGCGCATGCACTGCTAAAAGAGTGATTACAATTGGCAATAAAAAATCCCTCATGATCTGCTGTCCTTCCAATTCTTAAAAAAATCATAAAGAGCTTTAAATTCATTTCTTGTTTGATAAGATTCTTTTGCCTCCGAAACCACAAATCCAGTGTATCCAGCCTTCTCAAGAAGATTGAGAAAATAGATACCCTGTTCGGGCGCATGATGTATTGGTGTGTGCCATAACTTGCTTCCGAAAACATAGCCTGTCATATGTATATGAGAACTTTCTTTTATAAGGTCAAAAAACGGCTCTTCAAATATACCATTCACCTCCATAATAAGATGCTCCAGATCAAGACATCGCCCGATGCCGAATCTGCGCATATATTTTACCGGTTCAATGGCGCTGTAGACATTTTCCATACACAGCTTGCATTTCAGCGGACTGAACTTTTCTGTTATATATTTCCACTCGTCTTCCCAATAGATATTGTGAAAGACCATAACCTCGGCCTTGATGTATTTGGCCGCATTAAATATAACATCCGGCTCATATCCGCTGGCAGGGGCATGCAGCGCATATCTCAGAGGATATTTTCCGCAGGTCTTGACAATCTCATCTATCTTATTCAGCCATGAATTGTTTGTGTAGAGCTCTGCTGCGGTTAAACCTGCTTCCACAACTGCGTCAAGAGCAGATTCAACCGGCGCACATTTTGCGGCAATGGTTATCTCGGAGGGTTTGCTCACAATAGGATACACAACGTCATAAGTAGATGCATACAGAGCGTCAGAACAAAGCAAACCACGGCGCGACGAAGGAGAGGAGTGAGGTGTATTTTCAGCATACGCCGCAGCGACGAACCGAGGAGCAACACAGGTATGCGAAGTTATGACGCTCTGTATAGTTATATAAAATTGATGTGCATCGGAGAAGCGACATTCGGCGCCACAACATCCACACTGTGTTGTTTTATATCCCAAAGGAATTCATTCACCTTATGCTGGAGGCAAAGCGAGCCGCACATCGTTCTTGCGTCAAATTTATCAGACGCAATCAAATTGACCACCTCCCAGTACCTCTCGCTCTTCCACAGTTCTTTAAATGAAGTGTCCGCAATATTCCCTATGTGATATTTTTTGTATTTCTCGTTGAACAACATGCCGCACGGCGCAACAAGGCCGGAGCCTGAGAACTGCATTATAAACGGCGGGCCGTAGCATCTTGAGTATTTGCGCTTGCCGCCGCTTAATATCTTTGACCATTTCGCCTTAACAAGATAATTGTCTGTTGAGTAAGTTTCGGCCTGTTTCAGCACATCAACCATATCATTATATTTGGAATAATCCACCCCGATGCTCCCCATCTCGTCATCACTGCAATGTTTGATGACAAGGTAGTCAACACCTAATTCTTTGCCCAATTTTGACAAAGGGATAATTTGGTCTGCAAATGCTGGCAGCAATACCATTTGCAGGCCGATAGTAACATCCAGTTTATTTTTCTTCTTTATCCTCACGCTCTCTTTTATTGTCTTTATAACCTTGAAATATGCCTCTTCTTCGCACACATGTATTTCTTTATATCTCTTGGCGTCTGCTGCGGATATATTAAATCTCAGATAGGTAAGCGCAGGGAGTAGAACCTCCAATCTTTCATCTTTGAGCAGATAGCCGTTGGTGCCGATGGCCATATCTAGACCATTGGCCTTGCCTCTCAATACGGCGTCATACAGATGCGGACTGCAGGTAGATTCACCGTCGCTTACAAAACTTATCGCCTTAACGCCAATATCAGCGGCGTCATCAAGAAATCTGAATATCACGTCCTTGGTCATCCGCTTTATATCGTTCGCCTGAAGCATGCCGTAACAATAGGTGCATCTGTATGTGCATGCCCTGGTTAAAGCGCAATCAATGGTTATAGGGGCAATTCTTTCTCCCCGGAGCCAAGCGTCAACGCGATCCTTATGCCAGGCAAGTTTATGCCCGTCAAGAATTATATTTTCCATAATCAGATGTCTTAGCTCTCATCAATTCACTTCTTTCATTTTTAAGGCAGTTACTGAATCAGGTGAAATCAGCCCATTCACCTTTTTGCCGAGATATACGGAGACCATTACCGTAAGATACCCCCGCATCACCCCGAGAAGAGATTTCAGGGTTGTGGCCTTTGAGCCGCCGGCATTCCGTTTTTTTAAGATATACGGAACCTCAGCATACATATAGCCGTTTTTAAGGCATTTGATCAAAAGTTCGGTCTGGTAAAAAAACCCTCTGGCCTTTAAATCAATGCCATCAAGTACGCATCGGCGATAGATGACTGTGCCATTCATATAGTTGAGCAGCATGCCGAACGACAGATTGATGATCCCCTTGTAGAGTTTAGAAAGCATCCTCCGCTTCCATGATCTTACCTCTTTATTGTAAACAAACGGTATGACAATATCCACTTGTTCCATGAGGGGTATATACCGCAGGATTTCAAAGCCGTCATTTTCCCCGTCGCCGGGAAGCATGGTTACAACTTCTCCCTGAGATTTCTTTATGCCTTCCCAAAAAGATGCGCCTATGCCTTCCGGCTTATCATGGCTTATCAATCTGATAAAAGAGTGTTTTTTAATAAGCCCTTCCACTGCATTTCCTGTGCCATCCGTGCTTCCGTCATTCATAACAATAATCTCACCCGAAATTCCAATCCTGTCAAACGACTCTATTACATTCTCCACCGCCTTTACAATATTTTTTTCTTCATTCAAGGCAGGCATAATAACTGTTATTTTATAGTTATATTTCATCCTGTTTACACCCTGAAATATCCGGCTTTTGTGTCTGTAATCCAATCTTTTACCAATTTATCAAAGTCAACTTTTTCCGTTTTGTAAGGGTCATATATTTTCATATCTATCAACTGCATAATTTCTCTGTCGTCTTCGTCGCAGCAATGCGATGGGCCAAGAAATTTGAAGTAATTATCAACGCCAGTTGCAATAAACTTAACATTCAAATTCTGATGCACTACATCGTTCCTTATCTGCTCTAATGAACGAAAAGCAAGGAAATTTACAATAGAATATATTACTGGTATCAAACCGGTCATTGCCATTCCGGCTGCTATGCCAACGACCCCTTGCTCCATAATGCCGGCATTGAAAATCCTGTCAGGAAATTCCATTTTAAATTTGTCAATAGCTCCAAATCCCATATCACAAACAATTAGCATAATCCTCTCGTCTTTTTTTGCATAAGGGACAATCTTGTTGACAATATCTTTTCTGTAATTTGCTGCGCTATTCAAAACGACACCCCATGTTTAATTCATCTTCTGTCGGCAAACGGAAGTGAAATTTAGGAATATTTTCCATGCACAACAAACCGTATCCTTTAACAGTGTTTGCTATCAACACCTGCGGTTTGTCAAGCGCACTGCTCTTTATCCACCTGTCTATGGTAGAAACAATTTTTTCAGGATTATGCCCATTGCATGTCTTTACTTCAAACCCAAAGGCCTTCATTTTTTGTTGCAAATCAAACCTTTTTCCTTCCACGGTCAATACATCTTCCAGAAAATCCATAGCCTGCAGTCTGTTATGATCTATTATAACCGTCAAATTCGACAGTTTATACTTTGCTGCAAATTGAACCGCTTCCCACATAGACCCTTCCTGCATTTCGCCGTCTCCTACAACACAATAAACCCTGTACTTTTTATCCTGTAATTTTGCTCCAAATGCAATGCCTGCGGCGATGGGTAGCCCGTGACCAAGCGCACCGCAGCTTGCCTCTATACCATGTTCTGTGCTTCGTTCCGCGCACCCTGATAAAAAACTTCCTCTATAAAAATTCTCCCAGTCTTCCCGCTGAATATACCCTCTGTCTGCAAGAATTGCATAAAGTCCATAACAGCCGTGCGCCTTGGAAAATATAAGCCGGTCCCTTTCTTCCCATTGCGGGTCGCGAGAAAGATTCATGGTGTGATAATAAAGCGCTGTTAAAATATCAACGCAGGAAAGGGATGGGGCGATATGGCCTGCCTTATTTTGCACGGCTATTTTTACCAGATCCTTGCGCATCGCATTTGCCTTTTTATATAACTGGTTCGCCGATAGTGTAGCCAGTACCTTTACTCTGGAAGAGCCTCTCACTCTAATGTTTTTCTTTATTAATTTTCTACTCATGCATTATTTCCATTTTAATACAAACGCATTAAATAAAATCACATCATACGAATGCAAGAAATGGTTTTAGACAAGGCGGACGACGAGGAAAACCGCAGGCATACTAATAGTAGTATGTTGAGGATTTTCCGAGGAGTCCAACGCAGTATAAAGACATTTATTGCGTTCGTATTAAATAAAATTCACATGCCCAGACGGGTGCTTCAGTTCCCATAGATACCTGTTAATCTCATCCATCCTGCAATTCACCCTGCATTGTGATGTATCCAAATCAGCCCCGACCCATTGCATGGATTTTTTTCTTTGTTCCCCTTCCCATATTTCCTGAAATGTGTTTTGATAAATACTCCCGTATAAAAATCTCTCATCCCCCAGATAGGCGCTGCACCCCCACACATTTCCGCCTGCGTCTATATACGACCAGAACGGCAATGCCAAGCACCTCTCATAATTCCTTTTGCCGTCATCCCACTTTTTCATCGTATGCTCACGAAAAATGACCTGAAAATCTTTTGTGTTGAACTGCCGGAGGGTTTCACCAAGACCGATATGTTCACTGTAGCGAAAATCTTTATATGCCGTTGTATGGCTGAAGGAGTGCTGGGAGTAGGGCTTTACAACAAGATAGTTCACGCCAAGATTCTTTGCAGTCTCCGCCAAAAGCGCAGCCTCATGCCAATTTTCCGGCAGTAAAATCATCTGCATACCAATGGCGCACTCCAGATTATTTTCTTTTTTAAATTTTACCGCCTCTCCGATATTTTTTATGACCCGGTCGAAATCATCGGCACCGGTTCTGTGTATTTTTGCGTAAGTCTCACGCGTTGCGCCGTTGATGCTGACTTTTATCCATGTAATGGCATGAAGGGTCTGCCGCATGAGCTTCGGGACAAACACCACTCCATTGGTCGTAAACGCCACATCAATGCCCGCATTTTTCGTATGAAGGACAATCTCTCCAATATCCTTGTGCAGGAGCGGTTCGCCCTCTCCGGCATACATAACGCTTTTTACTCCAAGCCGCGCCATTTCCGAGAGCCTTTCTTTCAATATCTTCGTGTCAAGAAACCGATGTTGATATTCCATGTAATCAAGGGCGCAGTATGTGCAGCGATGATTGCAAGTTCCGGATGTCGCTATCTCGGTGTAGATTGGATAGACTAATTTTCCTGCAATCCAGTCATTGACCCTTGGGATATGATATATTAGTTTATGGCTGTCTATTCTGTATTTGTCCATGTTCTTAAACAGTCTCCTTCTTGTTACCGCTTGAATATATTATTACACAATCATGCCATCCTTAAAAGCAATTTTTAAACCTTACGCATTACTTTAGGATGGTATTTATAAATTCCAACAATTCAAACTTTTCAACTGATTTTTTATTACAGACAATCTGAACGGCTATAGCCCCTACGGCATTGCCAATAAAAGAGAGCATGTCCAGCGGCACCCTTTTAGCATAGCATGGGGCAGTATATGCAAAAAATGCATCGCCTGCACCCACTGTATCAACCACCTTATGAGAAAATATGGGAGTTCTGTTAAAGCTGTTGTGGTTCACGCCAAACGACCCTTTCTTTCCAAGGGTTACAATGAGACAATCCGCCTTGATGTCATTCGCAATCTTTTTTGCAACCTGTTCAATATCCGCATGTTTTTCCTGCGCCGACAATCTCAACTCGCTTTCATCAAGGCACACATAGTCAGGATCATCGTACCTTGTTATTAAATTATACCCCACATTGGCGGCGTTGGTCTGAGCATTTACGGCAATTTTTTTTGCATGTGTTTTAATGGCCTCTATGATGTTATCGGTGATAAACCCATGCCCAAAGTTGGAAACCATGATCATATCATATTGAGGAACTTCGGATACGAGATAATCAATAATATCTCTCTCTAATTCCCCGGAAATAAAATCATCGTTCATGTAACACACTTCAAATAATTTTTGATTTAAATACTCGTGGATATATCTCTTTTTTATAACGGACGGCCCGTCATCCCGGTAGAAAAATTTCGTCTTGACATTCGGCTTGAGATTTTTTGCAATGAACTCTTCCCGCGAATCTTCTCTTCCCAAAAGCGACACCAGATTGATGTTATCGCACAGCCCGGCAATATGATTGGCAACGGCAAATGTTCCGCCCGCGAAAACCTCATGGGAGAGATATTTATTTACAACAAGATTCGCCTTGCTAGACTTTCCAAGCGGCTCACAATAATGATACTCATCAATAATCCCGTCGCCGATAACCATGACCTTCAAATCTTTTAAGGCATTGATCCTGTCTGCAATATCTGAAAAACTGTATTTTTTCTTAAAATCGCTTAAAAACTTTTTGGTCTCTTCAGGGTATATATCCAAAAAATTATTGATAATATGAGAGGAACTGAGAGAAAAGCCCTCAGTTTCGATGATACGACATTTATCGGAATAAAATTCCTTTTCTTCCTTAAACAACCGTTCATGTATCTTTCTGTCTTTTTCGTGAGCAGCCTGCCCCTTTGCAAAGATATCTGGCTGTATCATCTTAATGCATTCGAACGGCATCTCGTTGTCCACAAGACAAACATAATCAACCTGCTCAAGCGATGCCACATTTTCTGCCCTGAATGCCTCAGGGAAAATCGGTCTGCCAGGCCCACGATGCACATCCTTGTCTTTAATGACCGATACTATCAAGACATCTCCCAGCTTCTTGGCATGATTAAGATGTTTTATTATGCCTGGATGGATAAGGTCAAAGACTCCGTGACTCTGCACAACAACCTTGCCCTCTTTCTTCAAGGCCTTTGCTTTATCAATTATCTCATCCAGTGTCAGAATCTTATTTTTTACATAGGTTCTCATTCATTCACCTTTCCTCTGATACTCCCCCTTTTACATGGTCAGTTAATTTATAAACATAATCACCGCTTGCAAAAATTCCACTTATCCCTTTTTGATAACATGTTGATTTATAAGCTTTGTTGACGAAAAAACGATTTCGTGAGTATAACGCATCTCCGCCCCGATTTCAACCAAAACCTCCTGCTCTTGCTGGAGTTTGCCTGTTTTATCCGCTTTATTTTCAAATTCCTGGCCTTTAACATATATATGAGGTCTCAATAATCTTAAAGTTTCAACCGCCGTAGGCCATTTGTTAATTGCCACATAATCAACGCATTCAAGCGCTGCGATTGATTCTGCCCGCAGAGTTTGATTATAAACAGGTCTGCCCTCTCCCTTATCAACATAGATATCAGGGCTTACGGTAACTATCAATATATCTCCCATCTTTTTTGATGCCTGAAAATATTTGATATGCCCCGGGTGCATCAAATCAAAGCAACCATGACACAAGACAATCTTCTTGCCTTTGGATTTAAGCTCCTGAAGCTTTCTGGCTAATTCTTCCAATTCTAAAATCTTCACAATATCCTCCGATATGATTACACGGATTTCAAAATAGGATTACACAGATTTAAAAACAAATCTTCTTACCTGACAACTCTTATTACCAAAATTAACTAATAACCCAACCTTCAGATTAGATACTTTTAGATAAGAAAGCACCTGATATTTAAAAACATCAGGAACGTTGCCTGTTAAGGCCTTAACTTCAACAATGACCCCATTCTCAACAACCAAATCTATAATCAGATAACCAGCTTTATTATCCTTGTAATAAACCTCAAATCGTTTTTCTGCTTCAAATTTTAAACCTTCTTGATTAATGGCAAACTTCAAAGCCGTATGATATATTTTTTCATTAAATCCTGGTCCCAATTCCGAGTGAACCCTATAACAACACGCTATTATTCGTTCAGTAAGCGGGTCTCTATTTTTCATTTAAAGTTCCTTTAAATTGTGTGGTCTTGTCTTTAATCTGTGTAATCGGTTCTTATAATCTGCGCAATCAAACAATTTTGTTTAAGGCAGTCCACAGCGCTGGTATGGTATCTGCATGTTTCCCTTTTATATAAAAACTCTCGCCCCCATCAGCCACTGTCCTCGCAAGCATGGTCTTCCATGGTCTGAAATAATATGTCTCGTCATCTTTGGAAGGTTCCTTGCTGCAATCTTCAGGAAGATTATGCAGGTCGCAAACAACCGTTGTAAAATGCCGAATAGCCTTTCCGTCCTGATGAGCCACATTCCGCGCCATGCTCAATGCCTTCAAGAAGACCTCTGGCGCCATGACAGCGCTGCCGAAATTCATAACCACGCCATTTTCAAGATTGGAAACAACCTCTGTAAATTTTAAGAAATCAATATACGACGTGCCGCCTGCCGCAGCACCGTCAAAATTAGGATGTTCATGGATAATATCATACCCGATGCCAACATGAACTGTGGCAGGTATATTCAGCCGATAACATGCTGCCAAGAGGCTAATATCTTTATATGGAAAATTGCCCTCATAAATAGCCCTGCCTACTGCCTCTCCCATACCGAGCTTGCCGCCCTGATAAGCCTGATTGACAACATCATTTATCTGTCCAGTCTCTTTCCAGAAGCCGAACTGCCCTTCTCGTATATAGCGCGCAACACTTTCAGTTGTCGCACCGATAAGCGCCAGCTCAAAATCGTGGATAACCCCGGAACCGTTCATGGCAAGGCATGTGATATAACCCTTCTCCATCAGATCAATGATATATCGTTGAACACCGGAGCGGATGACATGGCCACCGAGCATCATGATTACAGACTTGCTTGCCTTCCTGGCGTTTTTGATATTGTCTGCAATTACATTAAAGGATGGATGAGAAAAGGAATTTTCCTGCAGCTCCTTTATTGCAGAGATATTTAAATCATGGATGCGCTTATTTAATGGCAAAAGTTGCAATCTGTTCCTGTTAAAAGACATATTGCACAAATCCTTGCTTGATATCATTCAATATTTTTATTGCTTTGTTCTGTTATAAAGTGATTGCGTGAACCCGATGTGCAGCGCTTCAGGTTCATTTACTTTAACCGCTCCCATTTATTTGTTATCGGATCAAATCTTTTGATTGGCACAGCAGGATTTCCAGACACTACAGTGTATGGTTCAACACTATCTCTAACTACCGAATTGGCAGCAACAACACTATTTTTCCCTATAACCAATCTTTTGGTTGCGGAATATATCACGGCATTTGCCGCAACCCATGAGTTGTCTTCTATGATTACTTCACCACTGTTTAAAATCCCTTGTTGCAAGACAGGCTTTGTAATATCTTCATATTGGTGCATATGATCCAAAACTGTAACATTGGGGCCAAAAAGGACATTTTTGCCGATATGTATCTTATTACCTGCCGATATGGTACAGTTTGGTCCAATCCTTGTCCCTTCCTCTACAGTAAGATAAGGACGTTTTTCAACATTAAGCATATCTATAAGCGGCACACTCAACCATGCGCCCCGCTGAAGCCACACCCTATCACCAAGATATATGTAGCGCGATCCGTCAATCACACTTCTGGAATCAATATCAACGCCCCTGCCACGGGAATAAAAATTATACTTCATATACGAGAGTGCCTTTGAAAATATTTTCAAAGACACTCCTTTTAAAAAAATCTCCCTAACGGAATATCCCTTCTTTATAAATCTTAAAAAATTAGCTATTTCTGGCTCAAGATTGTCAATGCCCATAATAAAACTTTTTTCAATTATTTCTTTCTGCAAGAAGAATGATATTTGCTCCCCTGTTAAAGATGTTGCAAAGAAAGAGAAGATAAAGAATATGGGAGACCCCTCTCTTGAAAAAGCCATATTTGCCGAGACCTATCTTTACCTTAGATTCTGTTGGAAGCATATCCAGCATAAATTTGTATAATGAATGGAAAGGGAAGCCCCATTCCCTTGCATAAAGGATATTAAACCCACATGACTTCACCATCTTCACCAAGGCATCTTTAGTATAATGACGATAATGGCCGACCAATTTGCTTGTTGAATTATATGCTCCTCCGGGAACGGTTATAATCACATACTTGCGGCACATCAATGCCATATTCTTAAACGCCGTTTCATCATCTTCAATATGTTCCAGAACTTGCGAACATAATACCACATCAAATTTACGATCAAGTTTATCTTTGCCGAGGTCAAGACAGAAGTATTCTATATCCGCCTCTTTTACATAATCTCTGGCAAGATTTAATATGTCTTCTGAAAGGTCGCTTCCGGTAAGCTGAATATCAGGGAAATGTTTATGTATTCGTTTAAGATTGACTCCAATGCCGCATCCTATGTCTAAAAGGTTTTGCACAGGATAGATGCGTCTTAAAAGACCGATGATGATTGTTTCCAGATGCCTAGCAGTAGGATTAAACCTCTCCATGTCATACCAGTCCTCTGTCCATAGTTTATTGTAATAACCCACGTTATTTTTTTCCTGATTGTTCATTGTTTTCCTCTAATCAATATAACCTACTGTCCGTATATGCACATCAGCGATATAGAATTCAGCATGGCTGTCAGACATATTATTCGTAAAATTTATCCTATTGCTTGACGATGTTTTTGTGGCATCAATGTAGAATACCTTTGTTGTCCAATCATGTTCTTTTAACCCGCCAAAAGATAAATAATTGGGGACGTCATCGTGGTCTTCAATAACCTGCATATTTACAGTTCCAGAGATGACTTTTATTTTGAATGATACTTCATACTCTCTTCCCTTGTCAAAAGAAAAAGCCTTTTTGCTGATAATACCGCCATAGCTTGGTTTAGAATCTATGATATGGCGGCAATTGTCTTGACCATCAAAACAGGCTGCCATTTCATTGCGTTCCGGATACTGGTGATCTAACCAATTATCATTGCTCATATCAAAAAATACTTCTTTAATTGGTTCGGAAGTATTTGCCACAGCCCTTACCGGTATTTCAGGATATTGTTTAATAAAATGACGGACGATTTCTTTTGATAGTTTTTGCGCTCCAGAATAATTCAGATGGAGTGGATCATGAAAATCACGTATTTCCATATTTGATTTGGCGCCGATATCAAGTAACGGGACATCATATCTTAAAGAAGTTTCCCGAATTGTCTTTTCATATAATGCCATAGGATTCGTATTGTCAGTCGCTTTTATCATATTAAGATAAACGGTATTCTCTAAATATTCCGGATTTGCAATAACTGGCATATTAACCATTACCAGTTTAATGCCATTGCTTTTACAGAACTCCATCAGGTCTATTAACTTTTTCAAGTTATATCCTTCCGCCGAATAATTACCAAACAAATTTTCCAAACGGACTATATCCGCATGAACCCATTTCTTGCCGGAAAATTTATAATTATATGTCCAATCTTTGAAATGGTCAGGTAACAACCGATTTTGTCCTTTGTATTTATATTTAAAGAGTTTTGTATTGAGCCATGTGTTGTCTGTGGTAAAAAAATTTGGCCAAAAAACATCTCTCATCCTGTAGAGTTTAAAGTTGTTGAATAAAAATTCCCTCACCCTTCCCTTTAGAGGAAAGGAATCTCTCTTGCTTTCAAAATAAGAAGCATCCAATAAAACTTGTTGATCAGACAGGAAAACAGAACTTCCACTATTAAGTTCTACAAGACTTAAACCATAAACCACATATTTTACTTTTGTCTTTGCCACGATTAAATGTCTGAGTATTTCCAGATGCACTTCTGGTCCAGCGCCATTAATCCCAAAATTAAACGCGGTGAGTGGTTTGTTTTCCTTTTTAAGATAATGTTCAAAGGCTAGCACGTCAAATCCCATGTCCGCAATGGAAGAACCGACAAAAATGACATCAGGGCTCTCGCCTTTTTCTATATACGCTTTCAAAGTCATATATTTTTGACTTACCTCATGCCTTGGGAAATATGGCGACGGCAGATAGTTATCTACAGGCAATAACATGACCAAAGAATTTAATATGACGATAAAACTAATGGACAATAGCCCGGCCTTAGGAAGTTTCATGTCTTTTGCAAGTATGCTAAAACTGAAAATAGATGAACGATTGAACATGTCCTACTCCGAAAAATATGATGCTGATAAGTAAAAAGGTGTATACAAGGGCCCTTCTAACTGTTCCCCAATTCATGCAAAAAAAGGGAACCTCTCCAGCCCGGCAGTATAATATATCAAAAGAAAGCATAATGCCCATCAATCCCAATGCAACGGCTGAAAAATGGTGAACATCATGAATACCCCAATTAAAATTAACATAAATATGCGACAGATATTCCACCGCATTGGTTAAGGTAGTAGCTCTAAAGAAAATCCAGGCTATGCAAATGAGATTAAAAGTAATCAACACTCCCGCTATTGAAGAAATCTTCATGGCTATTTTGGAGGAAAATAACGCAGACCGTTTCGGAAGCAACAAAGATAATTTCCTGTTCACAACCAGATAAAGACCATTCATGCCGCCCCATATCAACATTGTCCAATTGGCGCCGTGCCAAAGACCGCCGATCAGCATTGTCAGCATCAAATTCATATAAATATTTCCGCTCCTGTTTCCTCCCAAAGGTATGTAGAGGTAGTCTTTAAGCCATGTAGATAATGATATGTGCCATCTATGCCAGAATTCGCCGGGACTTGCGGAAAGATAGGGCGCCTTAAAATTTGTCATGAGTTCAATACCAAGGAGTCTTGCTATTCCTATTGCCATAGAGGAATAACCAGAAAAGTCACAATAAATCTGGAATGCAAAGGCATAAGTTCCTATAATTAAATCCACACCCGAATGTTGCGCTGGGTGACTAAACACTTTATCCACTACTATGCCAAGATTATCAGCGATAACCACTTTTTGGAAAAGACCAAATAAAATTAAAAAACATCCTTTCCGAATATCCTCATAGTTGACAATTCTTTTTTGTTGTAATTGAGGAATAAGATTAGATGCCCGTTCTATAGGCCCTGCAACAAGCTGAGGAAAAAATGAGACATAAAGAAGAAAATCAAGAAAATTGCTGCAAGGAATTATATTTCTCCTGTAAACATCAATGGTGTAGCTCATGGATTGAAGAGTATAAAACGATATGCCTACCGGCAGGATAACGTTTAATAACCATGGTTCTATGGTCATCCCAAACGATGAAGTCAACACCATAAAATTATCTATAAAAAAATTGTAATACTTAAAAAAACCAAGCACTCCCAGATTGGCAACAAGGCTGATGAGCAGGATATGCTTCCTTTTGTTTGGATTTTCCGTCACGTGGATGATATGGGAAATGAAATAATCAACCGCTGATGTGACAAAAAGCAGAAACAAGAACCGCCAATCCCAAAAACCGTAGAAAAGATAACTCGCTGCAAGAAGAAAAACATTCTGAGATTTTCTATTCAAAAGGTAGTAGATTGTTAATACAAAGACAAAAAAGATAAAAAATTCAAAAGAGTTAAATAACAAAGCCAGCCCTCCAATTGGCTGAAACAATTCATGTATCTACTTCAATCATCAGGTTGCATTTTCCTTATATATACATCACATATATAAAACTCGGCAGGGGCGTTACCAGAGCTGTTTGTGAAGTTTATCTTAGCTAATTGTTGCTTATTAGAATTAAAAGAGGTTGTTTTGATTGTCCAGTCTCTATTCGCTATTCCTCCAAGGTTAGTATATTCTGGTTTGACACCATAATTCATAACAACCTGCATGGTTACTTCTCCGTGGACAACTTTCATCTTAAATTCTACCTCATAGTCTTTGCCTTTAGCCAAAGAAAAGCTATTGGCATTTATAATTCCACCAAAACTCGGTGTTGAATCCACAACATGACGGCAATTCTTATTCTCGTCTATTTTAGCCAACAATTCGTTTTTCTCAGGTGATTGATGGTCTATCCAGTTCTTATTGTTCATCTCCGTATCCGAAAAAATAACCCATGCAGGAGAAGGGCTCTCTAATCGCGCTTTTTCCAAAGTATCCAATATTTCCTGACTCTGTTCTTTTAAAATGGCCTTTTTCAGCGCTCCGTAATTAATATAATAAATATAATGCGGGTTTAACTGTTCCAGTGGAGTCCCTTTAAGATATTTCTTTACATAGTTAGAATAGCCGTATATATAATTATATTCCTGATCCCAAGTTATAAAATCCCATACCCATCTTTTTCTACGAACTATATCCGAATCACTCAAAAGGCCTTTCTGATACAGAGCAAATATCTCAGCCAACAGACGGAAGTCCTTAAAAAATGTTTTTTGAGTAACCACATCCTTTTTGTTAGGCACAAACTTGTAAATAAACCTTCTGGTTGGGGTATAAACATTCACCAAATTCATGGCATCAAACTCTATATACGTATTTTTGCCGTTTTTTATTGTTGCATCATGGTCATTGATAAATTCTTTGATGCTTTTTGATATTATGTGATATTCGTAAGCATCAGTTTTGTTTTCTCTGTAAAATGCATGGGCATTCTTTGATATAATATCGTCCTCATTTATTACTATCAAATCATTAGAAGGTTTATTATCAGGCAATTTTATGATATGGAAAGTTAGATAAAAATTCAGAAAAAATAAGAACACTATGGATGCAATGAATACTTTGACGGGCATGCCGCCTCTCGTAAACCGTTTCCCTAAAAAGATAGCAAACAGTATCCCATATAAGATAGTATACGGCGTCATTCCCCTGCTGATGGGCTGAGTATAAAAAGCCGTAACAAGTGTCGCTAAAATGATGGTGAAGAATAAAATATAATAATCCCTGTTGCTTACAATACACTCTTTTAATGACAAAATTAAATTCGGTTTTTGCTGCTGCCTTTCAGCAGAATGGGAGGTGTGCCTTTGGTAAATAATAATGAATAAGGCCATAAGGAGTATATAAATTATGAATATATTAAATAGCCTTAAGTCCCACATGAATCTTAAATGAACCGGATAGGTTTTTATAAGTTCGTTTACCGTACGTCGGTAGTTCTCCAATTGCATAGCGGTGGTTGGAAGCCCTAATGACCTAAAATTAAATAGCGTTTCAACTCCAATGATATAGAGCGGCCATATTAAACTGCCGACAATACCAGCCACTGTATACTTCAACACATTCAATTTGCTCTCTATGTATCCAGCATAGCATGCCGATAGATGTATGAATAACCCCATGAATATCGCCAACGGAACAACGTGAGATGAAGATAGTAGAGCAAAAACAAGTAAAAAGGCAATAAGCCCCAGTCGAAACGGGGTAACCTTTTCAATCTTAACAAACAAATAATATGAGAGTAACAGATAGAATATACCGCTCATGGTATGGCTCTGATAACTATAACTATTGTGAGCATTGGAAACATCGAATATGAAGAATAAAACGGCAATTACAGCAGGCGCATAATCGCCGGTTATTTTTTTGACAATGAGAAAAATAATTCCTATCGTCAAACTGATAAAGATAATATTGACGAAGATAAGCCTGTGGATATGGTAGCTAAATAACGATTGAGGCAGAGGGGCGGTAATCAATGCTGCAGAAAGGGAATAGCCAAATTTAAAAGATGGATTCGGATAAAAAATCAATACATACTTTGCATACCACGGCATATCATTCTCAACGATGCGTCTCTGCTGACCTATTATAGGATAATGTTTGTCATTAAACTTTTTCTCAACTTCAAAATCAAATATAGATAACGCACCGTGCAGATAATAACTATAGTCACCTATCATTATGGTCCGGTCATCCAATTTTTGCCCCTTTGATATGTCAAAACCAGCTGTTTTATATGTTTTTATCAAAGGCGTATGCACCAGGAGATAAAGGATGACCAATAAGGCTATGGTTATTATCGTCTTGTATTTTGCTTGAGAATGCATCTCAGACTTTGACATATCGTCACTTACCCTATCCTCTGAAGGCAAGTTTAATTTCAAATCACCATCTGTTTAAATATTTAATGTTTAAGTATCTTTCCAGTGCATTGCGCCAGTAAGGCAAAACAACACCCAGCGCCTTGGCCTTAGTATTTGCCATAGCCGAATATAAAGGCCGCCGCATATCATCTGAAAGCCCTTTCCTGTCCACAGGCTTAACCTCTGCATCAAATTCAATTATCTCAAATATAGCCTTCGTAAAATCATACCAGGTGCATTCGCCTTCATTTACAAGATGATAAACCCCTGGTTTTATTGTTTCTTTCCCTATTAATTGCAAGATTGCCTTACTCAAATCATCCGTATAAGTCGGACAGACTGTCTGGTCACAGCTTATCTCCAGATATTTATTCGTCTCGACATCCAAAAGCCTTTTATCAACAAAATTGCCACTTTTAGACTTGGCCCCTGAAATACCGTATAGGCCGCAGGTTCTGATTATTATAGTCTTATCCGGCCAAACCGACATAGCAGCATACTCACCGGCAAGCTTGGATATTCCGTATATCTGGAGTGGCGCTGGTTCGTCATCCTCAAAATAAGGCGTCCTCTTTTTCCCATCAAAGACATAATCTGTGCTAAATGTAATAAAGAGCGCCCCTATTTTTTTAGAACATCTCGCCAATTCTTTTACAGCCATACAGTTAATTTTAAAAGCCGCTGCATACTCTGTTTCGCATAATGGAACGTTATGAAAAGCTGCCGTATTGATTACGATTTCCGGCTTGCAGGACATAACAGCTTTTTCAATACTTTCTAAATATCCGATGTCAAGTATTTCTCTTTCTGGAGCGAAGATATCATGAACGGCTATGCCATTTCTCAAAATATCACTGCCTAACTGGCCTGTTTTGCCTATAAGAAGAATTTTCATTCTCTCTATTTACTACTCCCCTATTTCATTCGGTTTTTAATTTAAAGAATGGATAAGAACAATCCTTTGGAGAAAGTATCGGCTGCGAGATTGGCCATGTAATTCCGAATGCAGGGTCATCCCACCGCACACCTCCGGCAGATTCAGGATAGTACAATTCTGACATCTGATAGAACACCTCTGTATCATCAAGCAACGTTTGAAATCCGTGCGCAAAACCTTTTGGAACATATAACATTGTATAATTATCGGCAACAAGTTCGATGGAAATCCACTGCTTGAAAGTTGGCGAATCTGGCCGCAAATCTATAATTACATCGTATATAACCCCCTTTGCACATCTGATCAATTTAACTTCTTCATGGGGAGCCGCCTGATAATGCATCCCTCGCAATGTCCCCCTTTTTATATTATAGGAGACATTGCACTGGGCAACTTGAAAATTTAAATCATGCTTTTTAAATTCTTCCCGGCAAAAGCTACGTGCAAAAAAACCTCTATCATCCTTCAAGAGTTCCAACTCAATAACATAAGCCCCTTTCAGTTTTATTTCTTTGAATCTCATTTCACATTATCTCAACTCTTGGGATAGGGATAACAAATCTTCCGCCCCATTCATGAATAAAGGACATCTGCTCCATAATTTCACCTTTGAGATTCCATGGCAGGATAAATACATAATCCGGCTTTGTTTCTCTTATCTTATCCGGCGCTTCGATGGGTATGCGGCTTCCAGGCAAATAACGTCTTTGCTTATAGGGGTTTTTATCAACCGTATAATCAATAAAATCAGTTCTCACCCCGCAATAGTTAAGCAGTGTATTCCCCTTTGCAGGAGCGCCATAACCCACAATTATTTTCCCTTCATTCTTTGCTTTAATCAGAAAAGAAAGAATATCCCTCTTAACCGCTTGAACCTTTTCCGCAAAGGCAAGATAATGATTAATATCTGTATGTCCGGCATTGATCTCCCGTTGTTCTAGCTCTATAACCCTTTCAGAAATTGGTTTCATCGTATCTTCCTCATGTTTTGCATAAATCCTTAAGGAACCTCCGTGAGTGGATAATTCCTCTACATCGAACAGAGTCAGTTCATGCTCCTCAAACACCTTTTTCACGGTCAGGAAAGAAAAATAAGAAAAATGTTCATGGTAAATAGTATCGAACTGTGTTTCTTCCATCAGTCTCATAAGGTGAGGGAATTCCATGGTAATCACACCGTGTGGTTTCAGAAGAATCTTTAACCCTGCCACAAAGTCATTCAGATCCGGCACATGGGCCAAGACATTGTTTCCCAAGAGAAGATCGGCATGCTTCCCTTCTGTTGCTAATCGTTGCGCTGTTTTTGCTCCGAAAAATATCGCCTCGGTAGGAATACCTTTTTGTTTGGCTATTTCCGCAACATTTGCGGCAGGTTCAATCCCCAACACAGGAATCTTCTTCTCAATAAAATATTGAAGCAGATACCCGTCGTTACTTGCAATTTCAACAACATGAGATTTTTTATCTATTCCAAAAACATCTATCATCTTTTGAACATAGGTCCTGGCATGATTTAACCATGTATCG
Organism: Deltaproteobacteria bacterium; assembly: GCA_016214995.1. GTDB lineage: Bacteria > Desulfobacterota > GWC2-55-46 > UBA9637 > UBA9637 > JACRNJ01. The sequence continues at coordinate 15,894 of JACRML010000055.1, read as the reverse complement.
GAATAAGATGAAAGATACGCATAATCACTGAATATATTTTTGGGGCTTTCAAATTCTTCAAGTTGAACTAAAAAACAATTTTCACATACATAGACATCTAATGGATAGTAAGGCTCCATTTTGTGCAATTGCTCTTTAGTGAGATAAGAATTAGACAGCGGAGATGGGCCTACAGATGCAAATAAATGGATTAATCTTGTATTACAAAATCTACAATTCATTGTTATCTACCTATCTTCTTGAATACATTTTTCATAACTTTGAACCTGAGCCATTGTAATTTTAAACATATCCTCATGATTGCAATACCTTTTATACCATTCCACTGTTTTTTCTAATGCTATTTTCAAGTCCCATCGTGGCTGCCACTCAATCTTTGACTTTGCTTTGGAACAGTCTAATTTCAGGCAATGGGCTTCGTGAGGATGATTATCTTTGGCAATCTCCCAGCGCGCATTATCTCCCCACATCTCAACTATATGTTCTGCGATCCATCTAACAGGTTTAACATCCTCATCGTTTGGCCCAAAATTCCATGCTTCAGCAAATTTAGCGCCATCCTGACAAAGGCGCTGAGCCAGTAAAAGATAACCATAAAGCGGCTCCAGAATATGCTGCCAAGGCCGGACAGCGTCTGGATAGCGGATGATAATCGGACTGTTTTTCATCACGGCTTTAATACAATCAGGAATAAGCCTATCCTCAGCCCAATCTCCGCCGCCGATTACATTGCCTGCCCTCACTGAGGCTAAGGACACGCCATGCTCTTTGTAATTTCCAGAATTAAAGTATGATTTTAAATAAGCATTTGTTACCAGTTCAGCGCATCCTTTGCTGCTGCTATAAGGGTCATAACCGCCCATTGGGTCGCTTTCCCGGTAGCCCCATATCCACTCTTTATTTTCATAGCACTTATCGCTTGTTACATTGATTACTGCCTTAACCCCTCCAACATGGCGAACTGCTTCCAGCAGATGAACCGTCCCCATGACATTCGTAGAATAAGTCTCAACCGGATCGTGATAGGAACGCCTTACAAGAGATTGCGCTGCCATATGAAAAATTATTTCTGGTTTATATTCTTTAATTATATCCTTAAGATGACCAAAATCTCTTACATCACCTTGAATATGAATTAATTTATCTTTTAGGTTGCAGAGTTCAAAGAGGTTTGGGTTGGTTGGAGGCTTCAATGAATAGCCAATGACATTGGCTCCCAAATGGTGCAACCAAAGCGATAACCATGCACCTTTAAAACCTGTATGTCCTGTAATCAATACGGTTCTATTTTGATAAATACCATTAAACATCTACCACACCTTCCATGGCGCCTTGCCGGAAGCCCATAGTTCTTCCAGATGGTTTCTGTCTCGCAAAGTGTCCATTGGCTGCCAAAAACCGCTATGCTTAAAGGCCACAAGTTCTCTATCTTGAGCAAGCCGTTCCAAAGGCACCCGTTCTAATACGGTATGGTCATTGTCAATATAAGAAAAAACAGAGGGTTCCATAACAAAAAAACCACCGTTAATCCATGCCCCATCCCCGGTTGGCTTCTCCTGAAATGATGCCACATGATTATTTTTGTCAAGATTAAGGGCTCCGAAACGTCCCGGCGGTTGGGTTGATGTAATCGTAGCGCACTTACCGTGGCTGTGATGAAACGCAACAAGTTCACTGATGCTAATGTCGGCAACCCCGTCGCCATAGGTGAGCATAAATGTCTCGTTGCCAATGTATTTTTGAATGCGTTTGACCCTTCCCCCTGTCATCGTATTTTCTCCTGTATCTACCAGCGTTACCTTCCATGGCTCAGCATAGTTCTCATGTATTTCCATATTATTGCCCCTGCTCAAGTCAAATGTCACATCAGCCATATGGAGAAAATAATTGGCAAAGTACTCCTTGACAAGATAACCTTTATAACCTAAACATACAATGAAGTCGTTGAAATTGTAATGAGAATATATCTTCATAATATGCCAGAGGATAGGTTTTCCGCCAACCTCAACCATCGGTTTAGGTTTAACAACTGTCTCTTCGCTAATGCGTGTGCCAAGCCCTCCTGCTAAAATTACCACCTTCATCTGCGCTCCTTTTCGGTTGCCTCTTCATCAGGCTCATGCTCGCCGGCATTGGCCTGATTCAAAATAGAGTTTTGCCAGTCTACAATGAAAAGAGGCCTCCGTATTCCATCTTTGTATATCCGTGCAAGATAAGTAGACAAAAAAACCAATACCAGTATCGCATAGCTAAAATCCAGAAGAAAGATGACTTGCATATCTATACTGCCCCCTGCCATAAGTGATAGAAGGGCAATAAATAAGTTTATAAAAACAAGCGGAATGCCAAGATATACGGCAAGTCTGAGAGGAAATGTTGATGAGCTGAGTATCCCTCCAATCGCAAACTGCGCCATTTTTATAAAATTATAGTGGGTCTTACCACTTATACGAGGCTCCCTATTATACGGAATCCCCAGCCTCTTGAAACCGACAAAACCCAGTTCGCTTCTTATAAAGGGAAAGGTGGAGTGATTTTGCAATATTATATCTCTAACACGAGATGAGAAAAGAGAAAATTCTGCCATATCCAGAATAAAATCATAATCAGCAATAAGCCTTGTAATACGATAAAAAACCTTGCGCGCCAGTTGAAGGGCAATGTGTTCCGGTCTCTTATCCCTTCTTCCGTAGACGATATCGCAGCCTTTCTCCCACTCCATGAGAAATCTTGGTATCATTTCCGGCGGGTCTTCACAATCAACATCAATTATAACTATACCAATTCCCTTTGCGTTTCGCAGGCCTGCTAATATTGATGCCTGATAGCCAAAATTCCGCGAAAATGTTATTACCTGGACAATAGGGTCTTTTAAACGAATATCTTTTATAACTTCCAGCGTTCTGTCTTCAGAGGCATTGTTTGTAAATATCAGTTCAAAGTCGTATTCTTGGCGTAGACTTTCTATGGCAGACATAAGCCTCTTATAAAAAAGAGGGACTGCCTCCTCTTCATTGTAAACAGGACAGATGATGGATATTAATTTTTTGCGTATCATAATATTACAATTCCTGTTTTTCCCTATACCGTTAATTTTTGGCAGATGTAATGAATACTTCAAATACTTTTTTAATCTCTGACTTGGTAAGCGCCCTGTCCCAGATTACCACTTCATCTATCATGCCCCTAAAAAATCTTTTATCTTTTACTGCCCATTTACCAATAGTTAATGGTGTATCGTCTATAACAATCTCGCCTTTTGTGCGATTTTCTCCGAGTAGTTCGCCATTTAAGAAAACCTGCAATGTACTGTCTTGAGAATTAGCTACGACTACAAGATGCGACCATTCATTCCATGGCAATTCAAAAAATACATCGGTATCAGCAGTATGCCAAACAAATTTAGTATATTCAAGATCGCTGGATTGCAATACAAAATTTGTCCTCTCTGTATGGCCATTGTCCAACATAATTGCATGTCCGCTTCTCTTTTTGGTCAAGGCTGCACTTTCCCACAAATCTCTCTCTGGTTTTACCCATAAAGAGACGGTCATGTCTTTACTCAATTTTAAAGGGGTTTGAATGTATGCATTTAATCCATTCAAGTATCTCGCATATCCAGGGGGATGGTTGGCAACAATCTTTGTGTGATAGGCGGTTGCATTATATAAGCCTTTCACATCCCTTATGAGATCACCGTCGCGCTCATCCATATGCCAAACAGCCTTAGCATCAGAGTAGGGATCGGACAGCGAAGCATGATCACAGCCGGCAAACATCATAAGTCCCGCTGCCATGCTTAACATAAAGAGTAATTTGCCCGCTGTGATTATTTTACCGGATTTCTTATTCATGCATTACCATGGTTTTTTAAATTGGATATTCAGATGGTTACCGACATCCTGTTTGCTGCACTTATATTTGGCATCGTCTACCTGAACAAATGACCTCATAATAAAAACAACTTCTGAAGTTCCTTTATAATATCCTCCCAGCATATCCATACCATCTTTATCCCATTGCCGATGGGTACCATTTAATGCAACCTTTTTCTCAAGAATGCCGTTACCAATAAAACATAAATTATCACCATCTTTCTCAATTATTATAGAAGCCCAATCTTTTAAAACAGGATGTTCTAACCATTCTTGAGAATTTGCGGGAGAAAAAGGAAACTTATATTCATCAACAAGACCAGTTTTTGTATTTCTCATTTTAATCAGAATAGATTTATCAGTGGTAAGGGAAACTCTTGGAAATATCTTATCAGAACCAAGAATAATAACTTCTTTTCGCAGAGTATTTGTAATAGGCCCATACATAAACTCAATGGTAAAATTACCCAAATTGTCATTGTTTAGGTGATATTGTTCATTCTTTAAGAAATGTTTTGAATCATAAATATGCGTGGCATTATTGAGTGATTTGGTGATTTTGCCAGTGTCAGCATAGAGGATATCAAGGGCAATATCGGTTCCAAGAGAAAACACACCCTTATTATCAGGCACAAATTTTAAAAATATTTTTGCATCAGGATTATCAGCTACAAACTTTTTTATACGCCAAAAATGGGTAGTCATCGGCTTCATTGCCTCTGCTACTTTTCTTTCCATCAGAAAAGTATTCCTCACATCTCCCCCAATAATTATCAACAGGCCTATCATTATTATCATGGCATGTTTTCGTTTTCTCTGGTGATTTTCTGACCATAATAACAACCCGCCTATTATTGCCAATAAACTATTAGGAAAATATTGGTATCGTGGCTGTGTTACTATATAATCAATATCATTAGAATGCACTCTGCCGAGAGATATAATAAACAAATAAGATAACAACATAATAAACAATGGTAAGACCAAAAACATATTGCCTCTTGTAATCCTGAAATAGCAAAGCACGATTATTCCAACTGCAAGGTTGAAAATATCCTTCCACTTACTAATCAACAGGGAAGGAAGATGTAAATACACGATATCTTTAATTTCTATAATTGGTCCTATGTTTATATTTTTCAGCGCTGTTTCCCAAATATCTAAAAGGGAACCTTGCAATGCCATGGTCACATTACGAAAAGATAATAAATCCATCAATTTCATATTGCTTCGTGCACCTGCGATATTAAACACAATCAGAGTAGTAACGATAAAAACGAGGTAGGCAAAAAAAGTACTGTAAAACATGAGACCGGTTTGTTGTTTGGGAAATGTTTCTGCATTATATTTCAGTGAGACATGAAGTATATAAAATATTAATACAACAGCTGGAGCCAATACAAATGCTTCATAAAATAATACTAAAAAAATCAATAGAAAAGTGCTTAGGTATATATAGAATAAACGTCTGGAATCAAATATCTGCAACAATAAAAACAAAATAATTAAGAAAAATGTAGTTCCGAGAACAATATATATGTGATATGTCCATGCTACAGTATCAAAATGGCCGGGCATCACAATAAAGAATATGCCAAATAAGGAGGGCACTATCAGTTTCTTGGTAATTTTCTTTAATATAATAAATATGAGGAAGCCATTGATAATATGCAATAATATATTCAGGACATTATATAATTCTATATAATTGCCCAATAATTTATACCTTGCAAACATAAGTAAATGCGCCAGGGGCTGAGACCTTTGGTCTCCAAACATCTCAAATGTCGCTATGGCTTTTATATCATTAAGGGATAATACTCTTGAGGTGTTAAAAAGCGCCGCTATGAGCCAGTAATCACTCCTGAAAATATTATCTATGGTAGGGGAAAAAATAGTAAAAGCAATAATACCGTAAGCTAAAAATACTAAAAGCAGTTTGCCTCCTTTTGCTTCGTGCTCTAATCTATCATAATTATTCTCCAGTTTTGATAACCAACAGGGAGTATTTAACAAGATGACAAAAAATGCAATAGAAAGATTGGTGATAATTATAAAAGGAATTTTAATGGAAGAAAAAAAAGTAACAGCTATAGCATTCTGAACTATGAAAAGGGCAGAACATAGCCAAAATAGTTTATATCTTCTTTGCTCGCTATGCCATACGATAAAGAAAAAAGCATGGATGAGTATAAATACTAAAAATAGCCACGGGAATGTATGTTTTATGCTTATTTTTATACTATCTGCAACAGGGCTATCCATTATTGCCATAGTTTTTGTATAGCCATTGTATGCAAAAACAAGAGATATCAAGAAAAGGAAAGCATAACTGATGATAGATATCACCCTTTTATGCGTTGTATACATAAAAGCTACTATATGCCAGATTACATATACTGCCTTTTTACTCTCCAAGTATATCTCTTGTATCTGATTACGAATATTATTACTTAGCATCTTGTTGTTTCCCAACAATAGTATCCACCATGCAGTGGCAAAGCGTAAGGTGAGTAATCTCTACATAACCGTAGGAATCTGACGGAACATAGAAATTAAGTTCTCCTCTGCTCCGAAGGGGATTATCCGGCTTAAAACCAGACATGGTTATTACATGACAGCCCTTGTTTTTTGCCGCATCTGCGCCTCTTAATATATTCTCGGATTTGCCTGAACTGCTTATAGCCACAAGCACATCCCCTTTCTCGGCAAACATTTCAATGGGCTTTTCGAATACATATTGATAGCCAAAGTCATTGCTCAGGCAGGTTAAAAGAGACGAATCGTTAAAGGCGATTGCGCGCACACTGCCATTTTTAAAAAAATCTACCGCCTGATGGCTTGCAATAGAGGCGCTGCCGCCGTTGCCTATAAATATAACCTTGCAACCTTTTGAAGTCCGGTTGACAATTAAATTTATTGCCTTCTCCAATGCATCTGCAAATTCAAGAGATTTACCGCTACTATCAGCAACTTGAACCTTTAAAAACATGCTCCCAAGTTCTGAAAAATAACAACTTATATCTTTTTTCATACCTTCTCCTCTTTTTAAAAAATAATAAGGACAGATGTTACTATTTTATTTAAGTGAAACAATAAATTTGTCCAGACTTATAATTCTCACTTTATCTTTCCTTATATCAACATCTTTTTCAGAGACAGCCTGGTACAAAAATGGAATATCCAGCCTGTCTCCAAAATATGGCAGGCTTTTTGAAACCTCTTTTGAATTGGACTTAACCTCCACAGCAAACCACGGCTTGCCGCTTTCAGTAACCAGAAAATCAACCTCCCTTGCTTCAGCATCTCTTAAAAAATGCAGGTCTGTCTTGTGACCTTCCACATCATTCAGAAAATGACACATCTTGAGCAGGTGCGAAGCGACTATATTCTCCAGCCTGGCGCCTCTCTCATCAGGAACCTCAGACCAATCCCATAGATACAATTTAGGCTCCTTTTTCAGAGACCTTATTTTTTTATGATGAAAGGGATAAATCCTGAAGTGATAATAAAACCTCTCAAGAATATCCATCCAGTGCGCTACAGTCTTATGAGCGACAGAAAGGTCTTCTCTCAAAGAATTCAGGGATAGAAGAGAGCCGACCCTGTCAGGAAGAATATCCACAAGGATATGAAGGAGCGACAGTTCTCTGATATTCTCCAAATCCCTTATATCCTCCCTCACCAGCCTTTCAACCCTCTGGTTGTGCCACCTCCTAAGTTCCTTTTCATTTTGTTTAAGCAGAGGCTCAGGGAAACCGCCAAATTTCAATGCTATCTCTAATGCCTCTTTTGTCTCCTTCCCTGACTCCTGAAAGAGTATTTCTTTGAAAGGGACAATCTCATTTCCCCTTTCCAGAAACTCCGCAAGGCTGAAGGGATGAAGGCGATAGTAGTAGTACCTTCCCATTAGCGAATCCCCGCCCCGCCTGTATACATCCAGCCTTGCACTTCCGGTCACAAGAATCTTGAAATCATCTTTATGCTTATCAAACTGCCCCTTGAGATAATTTTTCCACTCCTTGTACTTGTGTATTTCATCGAACAGGATAACCTCGGCATTGCCTTTAAACTGTGACTGTAAAATATTCTTTCTATCATCCCGCGCATCCCAGTTCAGATAATCGTAATACTTGAAATAGTTTTCGCCAATATACTTAGCCAGGCTCGTCTTTCCAACCTGTCTTGCACCGCCTATAAAAACCATCTTTTCATTGAGGTCACGCAGAATATGTGGGACAAGGTACCTTTTTTTCATGAAAACAACTTACCATCTTTTTTGACCTTAGTCAAATATTCTGGCGAACATTTTTGACAATGGGTGAAAAATATAGTGGATGCACGGTTCTTCAATTACACTGGATAAATCATAAATTTGCTTTCCCATAAAACCCCGCAATCTTATCCACCACATACTCCTGCTCTTCCGGTGTAAGTTCCGGATAAATTGGCAATGCCAGGGTCTCTTTTGCTGCCTTTTCAGATACCGGAAAATCTCCTTTTTTGTATCCAAGATATTTGAAGCATTCTTGCAAGTGCAGGGGAACAGGGTAATATACCTCAGTGCCTATGCCTTCTTTTGCAAGATATTCCCGCAAGCTGTCACGCTTTTTGACCCTGATGATATATTGGTTAAATACATGACGATTATATGGCCGTGCTGTCGGCAGAGAAACCGCATCTGTAAGACCGACATCCTGAAAAAGTTTATCATATTTCTTCGCCCTTTCTATCCTGTTATTTGTCCATGTTGCAAGATGCCTCAGTTTTACCCTTAATACCGCAGCCTGCAATTCATCCAGTCTGCTATTTATACCCACAAACTTATGATAGTATTTTGGCTTACTCCCATGCACTCTTAAAATTTTGACCTTCTCGGCCATCCTCTCGTTATTTGTAACCACCATGCCGCCGTCTCCAAAACCGCCGAGATTTTTTGATGGATAGAATGAAAAACAGCCAAAGTCGCCTATAGAGCCTGCCCTTTCCCCTTTATATTCTGCGCCTATGGCTTGCGCCGCGTCTTCAATCACAGTCAGTTTATGTTTCTTGCTTATTTTCAGAATTGGCTCCATTTCAGCACATTGCCCGAAAAGATGAACAGGGATTATGGCTTTGACTGTGAATCGTGAACTGCGACCTGTAAACTGTTTCAGACAAGCTTCCAGTTTGTTTGGGTCAATATTGTATGTATCGGGCTCAATATCAATAAAGATCGGATTCGCATTAAGCCGTGCGATAGAACTTGCTGTGGCAAAGAATGTGTATGGCGTGGTAATAACCATGTCTCTGGCGCCAACACCGGCAGCCATGAGGGCCAGTAGGATGGCATCTGTTCCGGAGCCGACGCCAATGGCAAATTTTGCATTGCAATACCCCGCTATCTCCTGCTCTAATGCTTTTACATTTTCTCCAAGAATGAATGACTGATTATCACAGACCTTTTCAATTTCTTTGCGAACCTCTTCTCTTATACCCTGATATTGAAGCTTAAGATTTAATAATGATACTTGCACCCCGTTAGACCTCCTTTAGAACACATAAATATTTCGGTAGGGGAGGGGCTTGTCCCCTCCCTGTCTGCGTGCAACGCACAACAGACCGCGAACGGAAGACCACTAAGTCTCCCTTACAATGGCATTGAATCAATAAATCCACAATACTGATAATCTTGCCATCTCTTAACAAGACCTCTTCGCACAGGGTTATTGAGCATATACTCAGCAACCCTTCTCAAATCTTCAGCTTTGCGAACAACATGATCGTAAAAACTACGCTGTAATAAGCGGCCGGAAAAGCCATATCTCCATGATAAGCGAGTTATCTGGCTGCTTAATCCACCCATAAAATGGGTAATCGGAATACCCGATACTATAGGGCTGGATAAAAGATGAATATGTTCAGGCATTAAACAAAAAACATATACTGCGTGATTAACCCTTTCCCTCTCTTTCTTAATACATTCTACAACCTCTATATTAAAATCATTTCTAACAAAAACTTACCTTTTGTCTAATGAACATAAGGTTATAAAGAAAACCGTATTAGCCTGGGCATAGTCAAAATCCATTAATCTGGTAGTTTTTCGTTTTAGATATAGGGAGGGGACAAGCCCCTCCCCTACATCTTCATTTTTTACATCAGATTCCCTGTTTTTCATAAAACTTTTGATGTCTGTTTACTGCATACTGCTTACTATCCTCTTTAGCCAGCCCTCTTTCACCGTTATTGCCCCTTCTGGACATATCTCCAGACAGCAGAAGCATCTTATACAATTATCATAGTCAATATTGATTGTTTTTGTCCTTGTCATAATCCCGGGCGGACATATATCAACGCACATACTGCATAGTGTGCATTTATCATTATTTATAAGCGGTCTTGCCGTCAGCGGCTTCCTAAGATAACTGTGCAGAGAAAAAGGGAGTTTAAATTCTATGCCAACCATCGGAGGAAACTTGAAGTCAGAGACTCTAACATCATCAATTTCCTGTCCAAGGATATTTATCTCATCTATGTCTGTTATTCCGGTCTCATCTTCTTTTGCAACCTTTGTCGTAAAAAGGTCATCCGCTTTAGCCCCAAGAACCTCTGTAATAATCCTGTCAAGCGCTATGCAGTCGGCAGATGCAAATACAAGTCCGAGCCTTCTCGGTTCGCCGCCGCTTCCCGGCCCATTTCCCTCCATACCTACTATGCCGTCAACTATTGTCAGTCTGGGCTTTAGAAACAGATATGTATCAACAAGCATTCTGGCAAAGGCATTAGTATCAACGCCTGCTGCCATATGCCACTGCGGTTTTCTTGTGCCCACAACACAACCAAACATATTCTTCACCCCAAGGGTCAAAAACATCTGGGTGTGGGTCTTAAGTTTTGGAATGTTTATTATGCCGTCCGCTTCCAGCGCCTCTTTTGCTATCTCAAGCCTTTTAAATGTTTTTCCATCAGGGTTTTCTACGCTTACAGATGTGGCAAGGCCTATCACCTCCACATCAAACTCTTTTGCAACTGCCGCAATCCCGCATTTCTGCGCCACCTTTTCGGCGCTGCCAATGCCAGGGCTATCGCCAACTATAGGAACTGCTCCTGCCTCTTGGACAAGCTGTATTATTGCCCTTACTACCGCAGGATGGGTTGTTACTGCCGCTTCAGGAGGTTTTGCAGAAAGAAGGTTCGGTTTTAAAAGTATGCGCTCGCCTTTTTTTACAAATGCCCCAATACCGCCGAGGAGGTCTACAGACTTTTTAATTGCCTGATAGACCTCCTCGTTAATATAATCACTGCATTTTGTTATAACTACGGATGGATTCATTAAAATGAATTTCTAATTTCTAACCCCCGATAGATTCAATCGGGGGCTAATTTCTAATAAAATGTCAAATATCAAATAAAAATCAAAAACATTGGAAATTTAGTCATTGGAGATTTCATTAGAAATTAGACATTAGGATTTAGGATTTCTTAATCCTGTGTCAACTTATTTATGCCATTCGCTATAATTCCTCCTTTTTGTCTTACTACTTTTTTTTCAACTCCTCCACAACACTGCTTAAATCCAGCGGCAGAAGCACTATCTCCATTCTCCTGTTCTGCGCCCTTCCCTCTACAGTATCATTGCCTGCAATAGGCTTATACTCTGAATATCCGGCGGCAGACAACAATCTCGCATCAATGCCGACCTTATCCTGAAGGTACCGTACAACATTAGTTGCCCTTGCGGTGGAGAGTTCCCAGTTGGTGGGATATCTTTTCTGTAGTTTTGCGCCTATCTGCACATTATCCGTGTGCCCTTCTATCTTTATCTGCTTGTCGGTTATACCTTTTAATATTGTCCCCACCCTGTTCAGTATCTTCAGCCCTTCTGGTTTTACCTCTGCCTTGCCTGAATCAAAAAGTATTTTCTCAACCATATTTACAGAAAGCCTGTCAAGGGCCTGTGTAATCTTTATCTCCCCTTTGTCAATCTCCTGCTTCATCTCCTTCATCAGACTTTCATATGTCTCCTTTACCCTGGCCAGCTCCTCTTCTTTTGCAGTACTCAGTTCACCTGCCTTAAGTTTTAACCTTTCCACCTCTCTATTCAGATATTCGGTTCTGGCAGTAAGGCTTTCTTTCTCTCTTTTTAAGTTATTTATTTCTTCTGCCTGAGCATCAATCTTCTGTTTCAACTGCAAGGCTATCTCTTTCCCGGAGAGAAGGTCTTGTATCTGCTTTGACAAGTCTTCTATCTTTCCCTTTAGTTTGAGGTTTTCCTCTTTTAATGCCTCAATCTCCTGCTCTGCCCCTTGCTTCCCCTTTGTTGCGGCATCTAAACTGGCGGCGAGCCCTTCAACCTGTTTTGATAACTCATCTATCCTGTTCTTTAGCTGCCCATTCTCATCTTTTAATTGGGCAATCTCTTTCTGTGCCTGTTCCAGGCCTGCCTTTCTGGCCTCAGATTCTTCCACTGTCTTTTGGTAGATATCCTTGTTTATACCGCAACCCATCAAGACAGTGAATAGTAAGATGAAAGTTATAAGTTGCAAGTTGCAAGTTGCAAAGGATGACCTGAATCTTAAATCTTGAATCTTGAATATTGAATCTTTCTTTATCATTCCGGTTTCTGGCTTCATATGCACTCCTCCTATGAAAGAATTGATTACACAGATTTCGAAATATGATTACACAGATTAAAAACTGCTATTTTGCCTTAATCTGTGCAATCCGCCTTTATAATCGGTGTAATCTTTCATATCATCTTCTTTTTGTCTTTGCACAAATTGTTTTTAGGCCAAGCTGCTAACCATTTCAGAATATATCGCAGTCCTGTTCCTTCCCCCCTTTTTGGCGCAATAAAGCACCTTATCAGCCGCCTTTATTATATCGTCTGAGTTCTCCAATCCTTGCTGCGGATATATCGCAACGCCTATGCTTATGGTTACCTTTAAAGGATTATTGGCATCATTGGAAAGGTTAGCATCTTCTACAGCCTTTCTCATCCTTTCTGCGGCGCTTACCGCTCCGTCGTGGGAGGTTTTTATCAGGCATACAATAAACTCTTCACCGCCAAACCTTGCCAGAACCTCGCCGCCCCTCATTTTTCCCTTCATTATATTGGCCGCCCCTTTCAGCACTTTATCGCCGACATCATGGCCATAGGTATCATTTATATTTTTAAAGTGGTCTATATCTATCAGAAGACAGCCAATAACATAGGTATGACGTTTTGCCAGTGCAATCTGCATATTTATATGGTCGTAGAAGTATCTTCTGTTATAAAGACCTGTCAGTTCATCTGTCATAGACATTTTTTCCAGCAAGGCATTTTTCTCTTTCAATTCACTTTGCAAATCCTGCAGTTTAATAAATACAGTTATCCTTGCCAGGAGCTCTCTGCCATCAAATGGTTTTATCACATAATCGCTTGCCCCCATATTGAGCCCTTTTATCTTGTCAACAACCTCTTTCCTGCTTGCGCTTATCACGATTATAGGAATATCCTGCCCTGTCTCGCTTTCTTTTACCGCAGTTATAAGCTCATAGCCATTAACCTTTGGCAGCATTACATCTGTAATTATAAAGTCAATTTTATTCTTTAAAAAAATCTCCAAAGCCTTCTCGCCATCCTCAGCCTCAAGGATACTTGAAAATATACCGGCCCCTGATACAGTTTTTCTTACCAACTGTCTGATAAGCGCTGAATCGTCAACAAGTAAAAGCGTTCTTTCTGCCATAAACTTACCTGATTACACAGATTTTGAGAGGATTACACAGATTAAGGGTATTAAGTAATCCGCCTTTAAATCGGTGTAATCAAACATCTCTTCTTTTATAGGATGGTTATTTCATCCCCTTCAACATCTTCTGCGCCATGCTCGCCTCTTCTGTCTTAGGATATTTATCCATAACCTTTTCCAAAACAAGCCTTGCCTCTTTTTTATTTCCCAGCTCAGAAAAGGCCATTCCCTGTTTCAGTAGCGCAGCAGAAACTTTTTTGCTTTTTGGATATTTTTGGACAACATCGTTAAACTCCAGCACAGCCCGTTCGTAATCTTTTTGCGCATAATGTATCTCGCCTATCCAATATTGGGCATTGGAAGCCAGTTCATGGTCAGGAAAAAGAGAAATAAACCCTGCGAATTTCTCAACAGCATTTGAGTAATCCTTATCTTTTGTAAGTTTAATTGCCTCATTATACAATTCATCTGGTTTTGGCGGCTTTACTTCCTTTTTATTGGCATCCTTTTTAGCTTCATCTGCTGCAGAAGCCTGTCCCTTATTGAATCTATCAATGGCCTGCTCCATTGCAGCAAGCCTTTCGTCCGTACCCGCAAGTCTCTTTTCCAGCGCCGTAAGACGCTCCTGGGCAGAAGCCAGTCTGCTGTTCATTTCTTTTGTTTCCTTAGAATCGGCAGCCTTGGCCTGCAGTAATCCTATATCATTCTTTATCTTCTTTACCTCTGCCTCTGCCTCCTCAAACCTTCCGCTTAAAAAGGCCATATCCTCTTTAATTCTGTCAATGGATGCATTGACATCCGCCTTACCCTTTTGAACATATTCGTCTATCCTGCCAACTTCTGATTTCTGACTTCTGCTTTCTTGTTCCCTGCCAGCGGCCTCTTTTTTTACGGCCTCCTCAAGAGAAACAAGTTTTCGCTGCTGCACAGCTATATCCTGCCTCAAACCATTCATATCCTTCTTTATGGGGTCGTCTTCAGATGTAATGACAACACAGCCTGACAATACAGTGAGCAGTAAACAGGAAAAAAAGATGCAAGAAGCCAGAGGCAAGAAGTCAGAAAAAACAACATCTTTTCTATCTTGCATCTTGCATCTTGCATCTTGCATCTCGGCTTTGGCTTCTGACTTATGACTTATGACTTCTGGCCTCATTTTACGATTACAAACTCTCCCCTTCTGTTCTTTGCCCATGCCTCTTCTGTATGACCTGGGTCTGCCGGCTTTTCCTCGCCGTAGCTTACCGTAGATAGCCTTGATTGTTTTATGCCGTAATTTATGAGATATTCCTTTATACTCTGCGCCCTTCGTTCTCCAAGGGCAATATTATATTCATTGCTTCCTCTTTCATCACAATTACCCTGAATCTGAATAGCTATAGCCGAATTTTTCTTTAGCCATTCTACGTTCTTCTCCAGCACAGATTTCATATCATCTCTTATGGTAAATCTGTCAAAGTCAAAATACACAGCTAAGAGCATTCCCTTCCCCCTTGCCAGTTCTGCAATTTCACCGCCTGCCTCAGCTTTGGCTGATGCCTCTTTCTCCGCCTTTGCGGTCGCCTCGGACACCGGCGCTTCCTTTACAGGCTGCTCTGCAATTTTCTCTTCCTTTACTGCCGCAGCCTCTTCTTTTGCTTTAGCCGCCTTTTCTTCCTGAGTTTGACCAGCAGCAGGCTCTGCTGACTTTTTAATCTCTTCTTCTTTTACAACCTTCGCACATCCAGCAGCCATAAAAAATAAGCCGGCTATTACCAACGTAAATATGAGCAAACTATTTTTTTTCATTTTTTCCTCCTTTTTTATGATTACTTGCACAGATTCTTGAAAACGATTACACAGATAAAGCTGGTGGCACAGCCCTCCCTGTATTTTATTTCACATACGGCGACCATGAAGGGGCGGTTAAGCTCCCTTTTTCTCCACCCATCATGGTTATCCGCTTTTGGTCCGCTCCGTTATCACGCATAATATAAATACCGGCCGCGCCATCTCTCGTGGATGAAAAGACTATATACCTTCCGTCAGGCGACCATGAAGGCGATTCATTATCGCCGCCATTTGATGTAAGCTGAATTTGACCTGTTCCGTCAACATTCATAGTCCATATATCAAAATGGCCTCCATTTAACCTGGCAAATGCAATCTTATCACCCTTTGGCGACCAGGCAGGCGCAGCATTGTATTTGCCGTCATAGGTAAGACGGACATAACCGGTTCCGTCAGAGCTTATCATATAGATATGCGGATTTCCACCTATATCAGATATAAAGACAAGTTTCTTTGCATCAGGCGACCAG
>JACRML010000054.1 GCA_016214995.1 Deltaproteobacteria bacterium | reverse complement strand
TGCAAGTTAAAATACAGAATAGAGGAGTCACGAAACAGAATATAGAGCCTGTTGACAAAGACACCAACAGCCTTGATTACACAGATCATAAAAAATGATTACACAGCTATTTCAAGGAGTTTTAATCGGTGTAATCTGATTCTTTATCTGTGTAATCAGAGATTGTTGAGTTTGTCAACAATCTCTATAGACAAAATATCTTTTTATTCTGGATTTTGCCTCCTATCCAACCAATCATGTCTAAGATTTATAAAACCAAACTAAAGAATGGCCTAAAAATTATTACCGAAGAGATGCCTGATATTCAGTCGGCATCCATCGGCATCTGGGTGAACATAGGCTCAAGAAATGAAGACAGCAAAAAAAACGGCATATCCCATTTCATTGAACACCTCTTATTCAAAGGCACTGAGAAAAGAACTGCGTTGGATATCGCACGGGAGATAGAATCTGTCGGCGGCGTGCTTAATGCATTTACCGAAAGGGAAAATACATGTTTTTATGTAAAGGTATTGAACAAAGACATACCCCTCGCAGTTGACCTTTTATCAGATATAGTACTGAACTCAAAATTTGACAAAAAAGAACTGGAAAAGGAAAGGCTGGTAGTTCTGCAGGAAATAAAAAGGGCTGAAGATACGCCTGACGATTTAATCCATGATATATTTGCAAGGGCCTTGTGGAAAGGGCACCCTCTTGGGATGCCTGTACTTGGCAATCTTCAGACCATAAGCTCAATTAAAAGAGATGATGTTGTTTCATATTTCAAGCGGTCCTATCTGCCGCATGCTGTTATTATAACTGCTGCAGGAAGCATAGAGCACAAAAGATTGTTAAAGCTTTTGAAGCCTTTTGAGAAAATGCTTTATTATGACCTTAAATCTCCAATTTCATATCTCAAACCTCCAATCTCATATTCTGGCACTACTCTGGAACAAAAAAAATTAGAACAGGTGCATCTTTGTTTAGGTACCCCTTCGCCGAATCAGGCGCATCCTGACCGATACAAGCTTTACCTTCTTAACACCCTGTTGGGCGGAGGTATGAGTTCCAGGCTATTTCAAGAGATAAGAGAGAAGAGGGGCCTTGCCTATTCTGTTTATTCTTATTTAAACCTGTGCCTTGATGTGGGCTCGCTTGTGGTGTATGCTGGAACTGCTCCCGAGACATTCTCTAAAGTGGTGGGATTGATTCTAAAAGAACTCAATACATTTGTAAAAAAAGAAGTTCCTAAGACAGAACTCCAATCTGCAAAAGAACAGCTCAAGGGGGGTATGCTGCTTGGTCTTGAGACAAGCGAGAGCAGGATGACGAAACTTGCAAGAGACGAGATATATTTTAACAGGACGGTTACGGTGAAAGAAATAGTAGACGGCATAGATAAGGTAACTGCAAAAGATATTATGAAGTTGGCTAACGGAATTTTTAATCCTGGGAAAATAGCCATTGCTGCGATTGGCAAGGTAAAAGATAAAATTTCAGCCATCAGCCATCAGCTATCAGCGACAAGTTGATATCAAAAGTTGATTGCTGAATGCTGACAGCTTAGAGGTCAATATGCGTATACTTGTTGTGGAAGACGAAAAAAAGGTTGCTGGTTTTATTAAAAAAGGGCTTGAAGAGGAGAGCTATGCAGTTGATGTGGCATCTGATGGCATTGAAGGCGAATATCTGGCATCAACAAATGATTACGATGTCATTATATTGGATATAATGCTTCCTAAAAAGAACGGTATTGATGTGGTGAGGGATTTAAGGATTAAGGGCATAAAAACTCAGGTACTGCTCCTCACAGCAAGGGATACCGTAGAGGATAAGGTAAGAGGGCTTGATAGCGGGGCTGACGATTATCTAAGTAAACCATTTGCATTTGAAGAACTTGTGGCCAGGGTAAGGGCGCTGATGCGAAGGAAAGATTATAGCCTTGCTGAGCTTAAATTTGCAGACCTTGTTCTGGACCAGGCAACAAGGAAGGCTAAAAGAGGGGATACGGTAATAGATTTAACTGCAAAGGAATATGGGCTTCTGGAATATTTTTTGAGGAATCCCAATAAGGTTCTTACGAGGACAATGATAGCAGAACATGTATGGGACTATACCTTTGACAGCGATACCAATGTCATTGATGTGTATGTGAATCATCTGAGAAATAAAATAGATAAAGACACATTCAAAAAACTTATCCATACGGTAAGGGGTATCGGATATATTTTAAGAGACGGTGAAGAGTAAATCCTGCTAGAAATCTCCTCTGGGGGGAAGTTACGATTACAATAATAATCGGGTATTTATTCATTCAATAGCTGGCTTCTAGCACTATCCTCCCAAAAATAGACACTGATTTTTTTTACGGTATCCCCTTCTTATTGTCTTACATACGCAAGCATCAAAACACCCAATCCGGCAAAGATGAAATTGGTAAGCCATGCGGCCATCATTGGCGGAATTATATCATTGTATCCAAGGGAGATATTAATTGCAAAGATAACCCAGTAACTAAAACCTATAACGATACTGATACCTGCTCCAACAGCTATGCCGCCATGTCTTCCACTCTTCAATGCAAAGGGAATTCCCAACATTACCATAATAACACTTACCAACGGAAACGATATTTTTGAATGCAAATCCACAATGTATCTGGTAGCCGCATAGCCCTCTCTCTTCAGCTTATTGACATACCTCATAAGCTCTCTAAAACTCATCTCATCTGCAAGCCTCTCAATATTCTTAAGATCCTCAGGTTTTTCTGCAAGTGGTATTATGTCCCCTACCGTTGTTGATTTATTAAGCAGCTTGCCTTCTTGAAAGTTAAACAATTTGCTTTCTCTGGCAATCCACCTTCCATCAATCCAGTTTACTTCTTTGGCATCAATCCTTTTAATAATATTAAAATCATTGTCAAAATTATAAATGGTCAGGCCTTTTAAAATCCCTTTCTGCGGTTCTATATAGCTGATGCTGTAAATGCTCATATTGTCCCTGAACCAGATGTTGTCCTGGGCAAATTTAGTCTTTTTATTTGAGCCGTCTATCACTTGATTGATTGCTAAAATCTTTTGATTGGCCAATGGTATAATGGATTCGCTCAGCATAAAATTAAGCCCGCAAATAACCAATGCGTTTGCAAAGAAGGGGAAGGATAGTTTTAATATATTAATGCCGTTTGCCATTGCCGCAGTGACTTCATTGGATCTTGCAAAGATGCTGACCGATAAAAGTGTAGCCATAAGAATAGCAACGGGGCTTATCTGATAGAAGATAAAGGGAATCTTGCATAGAAAAAAAATAAGGCCATCCCAAAACGGTATATGGTGATGTATAAGATTACCAATGTTCTCGACTACATCTATGGTAATATAAAGAGAGATAGAGGCAGTGAGCGCCAGCATGAATATTTTAAGAAATTCACCGAGGATATAGCGGGTCAGGATTTTCATTATCACCTTTGCCTTTTATTTTGCCGGGTACAGGATTGCTCAGGCCAATAAGCCTGCCCCCTGGGCTTGGCATATTGATTTTTTTTATAAGTTTAGACCTTGCCAATATTTTTTGCGGAAAGGAAAACTATATCAGAATGCAGCAAGTTCGGCTGCTGTGCCTTTATATCCATAACACTTATAAAGGTAAAACTCCCGCCTGATGCCATTTTTCGAGTTTATCCTTATATGACCTGCCGGTTCAACCCTGTTAAACAGGGCTTCGATCTCTTTCCCTATATGGCCTGTGTCAACAAATACTGCGTCTTTCCCCTGTACAGCCTTAAAGTTATTCCAGAAATCATATTGGCTGTGGCGCCGCTGGGCAGGGATTTCAAATATTTCAGGCCTATCCTTTGTATAAAAAGCAAGTTCTGCAGTCAGTCCGTATTCAATTGCTGCAACAAAACTGCCATGCGGCAAGGTGGACAAAACAGAGGATACCTCTTTGCCTAGTTCCTTCCATCCATACAGCCTGCTCGCCGGGTCTTTGTCCGGCGTCAGGTTTATGCCAAGTTTATCCAAAAGATACGGATAGTGTGCTATCGCTGTTATAAACATACATAATGCTATAGTTGAGGCAAGAGATATTGCCACAAGAGACCTTATTAAAGAAGATCCATTTTTATATTTTTCAGACAATATATAAACTGCGCTGATAGTGCCGGTGATATAGCCAGATATTGGCCAATTAGCCTCTGTTCTTCCGCCGATGCTGAGCAATGCTATAAAAAGCATAATTGGGGCTGAAAGACAAAACAGAAAAAGGTGTTTGTCATCTTTAAATCGTATGCCGTGATAGCCGCTAACAGCCATGCCATAAATG
Source organism: Deltaproteobacteria bacterium (assembly GCA_016214995.1). Taxonomy (GTDB): domain Bacteria; phylum Desulfobacterota; class GWC2-55-46; order UBA9637; family UBA9637; genus JACRNJ01. Next base: position 38,152 of record JACRML010000054.1, on the reverse strand, counting down.
ACTGCAAGAAATAGTAAGGGTGTCTGAACGGCTGCCTGACCGCCGATATAATTAAGCAAGGTGTCAATAAATGAATGCGTCTTTGCCATGAGGCCGGTGGCGTGTCTGAACATAACGAAATTATGCGTCATATTCCATATAAACACCGGACTTGCAACTAAAGATTCTATAAGCATTGCAAGGTAAAGCTCTTTATGTGCAAACCATTTTCTTTGGTTTGGAGAAAGGATGACAAAAAGCAAAACCTCTGCAGTAAAAACTACAAACATGTGATGGGATAAAAGCCCTAGCCCAAGGCTCAGGCCAACAAGATACCACCACCATGCCTTATTATCCCTTACAAGACGCCATAAAGAAAAGGCTGTAAGAGACATAAAAAATATCTGTGGAGAATAGTAGGTCATAATGATGCCGCCTGCCATGCCTATGGGTGTAAGGTGTAATAACAGCACAACGATAAGTCCCATTATTCCTGACAAAGTGATTTCAACCGTAAGCCGATAAGCAAGAAAGGCAGTCATAGCGGCAAGAACAGGAGCTCCCAGCCTTACAGAAAACTCTGATAAGGGTAAGATATGTGTAAAAAACCATATAACCCACGCAACCATTGGGCCCATGTCATAATAACTTAATGCAGGATGCCTTGACCAATCCCAGAAATATGCCTCATCCGGAGCCAGATTATAATCTTCTGTTGTGGCGATATAAATGACTCTGAATATGAAAAATACACTAATTGTGAGATATGTCAGATATGTATAAATCTCATCTTTCATTGTAGCTGTATCTCCCTAAAGTTTGTTAATACTATACCATTTTCTTTCACCAGTTCTTTTACAGTTTCTGACGTGAGGCCGTTAATTTCTTCTTCCCATGAGTATCCCCAATCATATCTTTTTGAGGCATCGTAACCGGGATGCACCATGAGTTCTGTTATGCCTTGTTTAAGATTTTGCAGTTTGGCAAGCAAAACGGCTTCGTTTATGCGGCCTCTATTTTCAAAACCCATAAAATTATTAGTTGAGCATAGCTGTTGTGCAGACAATCTCTTTTTTAATAAAAAGCCTAATATGTTTATGCCCATGCTGCCTATGGTCACGAGATTTGACTGTGGAACACGTATCCATTTTATTTTAAATTGATTTGCAATATCTATCAGAATAGTTCTTAGAGGAGGAAGAAGATGTAAATGCTGATGGCTGTCTATATGACTTAAACCAATTCCAGCATCTTTTAAAATGCTCACCTGTGCATGCAGTTCCTTCTTTAATGCCTTTTTATCAAACCTGCCAGTAATGAGCCTGGGTATTATCTCTCCATAAGTTTTTAAGAACAGGCCATTGTTGTCTATCAATCCGTCAATAGGCCCGGAAACAGGCTTTTCGCCGCCGACAAATGTAAGATGTATACCTGCATCAATACCTGAATCCTTTAAGAGGTTTATGCTTTTATTGAAATAGTCTCCATTAACTGCAACTGATGTGGATGTGACAATGCCTTGTTTGTATGATTTTAAAATGCCATTTGTTATTTCTTCGCACAGGCCAAAGTCATCGGCATTCACAATGAGGTATCTTGTCATCTTCGTTTTACCACAGGTTGAATGGATTTAATCTCTTTGTGCAAGGAGGCAAGCTCTTTTAAAATTTTTATTATAACATTTGAACTGGAAAGCGTAGACACGCCGCGGGTGCGGGGAAAATAATTTGTTCCAAACTGGATAATCTTAAAGCCGTATTTGTTAGCCTTAATAAGCAGTTCAGCATCTACAAAACTCCCTTCCGATCTCAGTGATATATACTTAAATATCTCTCTTCTGACGAGTTTAAAGGCAAAATTGACATCCTTTACCCTCAGGCCAAAGAGGATGGCTATTAACGTGTTGTAAATATATGAGTAGATGAGTCTGCGAGTTCCTTCTCCTGTCCTGTCAAACCTGAAGGCAGATACAATATCAGCCTCATAATAGCGCATAAACCTATAGGCCTTTTTAAGCTCCATCATGTCGAAGGGGAGGTCAGCGTCGGAATAAAGTATTACATCCGCTTTTGCATTATAAAAGCCTGTTTTTAAAGAACCCCCAAGGCCTCTGTTTACATCGTGATGAATAACCCGTATGCGGCGGTCTTTTGCCGCAAGCTCGTCTGCAATCATGGCTGTAGCATCCGTTGAGGCATCATTCACCAGTAAAACCTCATAATCTCCTATCTCGTTGTCTTTTAGCATCCTGTCGCCTACTTCTTTTGCCGCCTCAACCGCCCTTTTTATGTATGATTCTTCATTATACATAGGATAAAAGATTGTAATATTATCCATTTAACAGCCTCCTAAGGTTTTCTGCCGATAATCAATGTGTGTGGGTGAAATATACTCCCCATTCTGATAATTTCAGTATTCATGTCGTTTTTGTAAAGCTCTTTTGATATATCCCATTTGCTTATAAAATGCAGGCCATCCCCCTTTGTCATTTTGACAATCTTAACAGACAAGAGCTCCTGCAAGTATGAAAATAAAAATCTTAATCCCACCTCGGTGTCTATCTCTTTTATCAAGAAGATACCTGATGGTTTCAATAATTCAGAGGCAATCCGTATAAGCTCTCTCTGTTTTTCGGGTTTAAAGAGATATATGACGTCAAATATAATAATGCAGTCAAACTTACATTTCTCAATCAACAGTTTATTTGCCTCTGCAAGGACATCCCCTGCAATAAAGCGATTATGAGGATATTTCTCCTGCAATACCTCGATTCTTTTAGGATCTATATCAATCCCAGTGATTTTGCAATTATCTTTTTTTGCATTAATTAAGTCTATTAAGATTCCATAGCCGCATCCCATGTCAAGGATATCCGCATGGTCGGGGATGTATTTTGAGACCTTTTCAAACGGGGCTGTTCTGCTTCTGATGATGTAATAAAGTCGCTTAAAAAAATTTAACTCTTTTACTGGACCAACTGTTATCAATATTTCCTCCTCATTAACATACCTTTAAAATGCAAAGCCGTAGCCTCCTTCTTTTCTTGCAGCCATAACAATAATTGCATGGGAGAATCCTTGCTTGCCTTATAAAATATAATAGCACCCGCTGCACCAAATAATATATCTGCTCCCCATACGGCTAATATGGGATTTATTACACCCTTTTTCCCTAGCGATTCCATTGCAGTCGACAACATATAATAAAAAAGCGCAATCACCATGCCAACAGTAAAACTGGTAAACTTTGTTGTTCTCACACGTTGGATTCCCAAGGGGATGCCGAAAAGACCGAAAACAAATATAGAGGCAGGCAGTGCAAATCTTGCATGAAGGTCTATTACATATTGCGCAGGGTTATGGCCGGCTTTTTTTATGTCAGTTATCCTGTTTTGAAGTTGATCTATGGTCAACTCATAGTTGGTTTTTGAGGCATCTGTATATTCTGTTTTATTCTCTTTTAATCTCAGGTTTAAATTGTATGTATTGAAAGTAATTATCTTATAAAGTCCGTTTTCCTCTGCCCTGTGGATTGTGCCGTTAGACAGGTTTAAAATTAACTTCATGCTTTGAGGATCGGATGAAAGAACGCCGGCCTTTGCCGCTATAACATAGCTGCTTTTTTCATCCCTGCTGTCAGAAATAAAAATCCCATCCAATTCTCCTGTTTCAGCTTTGATGCGATTTGCATACAATATCAGCCCATCAAATACATCGTTGAATATCATTTCTTTTAAACCGAGAGAGGCCTTTGTTTTTGCTACATCGTAAAGTAGTCTTTTGGATGACAGGTTCCCTAAGGGAAAGGCATAAAGGGTAAAAAAACTCGATATAATATATGCAAGAAATGCTATAAATGCAACAGGCATGCTTATTCTTACTAGGCTTAATCCAGACGCCTTCATTGCTGTTATCTCATTGTCGCTGGAAAGTCTGTTATATACAATAAGTGTGGATATGAGAAATGACATCGGGATGATATATATCAGAAAGGAAGGCATGATGAATAAAATAAACTTCAGAATGATAAACGGCCCTACTCCATAATTGACCATTAACTCTACAAGTTTTAGAACCTTGCTCAGGAGAGATGTGGCGGCAAAAATGGCAATAGTTAATGCAAAAGCAGTAGCTGTTTCCCTGAATATGTAGAAATTTATAATTTTTGGCATATTTCTAAATATATAGCTCATTTAAGTCACTCTCTTACATGTTATCCGACGGTTAGTAGCCGCAACCTTTATGAGTTTGTTGACAAACTCAACAATCTCTGATTACACAGATTAAAGATTAGATTACACCGATTAAAACTCCTTGAAATATCTGTGTAATCATTTTTTCTAATCTGTGTAAGCAAGGCTGTTGATGACTTTGTCAACAGCCCCTTTATGGCTGCGATGAAGTTCACCAAAAGGCTCATTACCGCGGCACTGCAAGGCAAACGGTTTATCAATTCAATTTGAGAGTTTTAACCCTTGTAATAGCGATATTCTCTAAACGAGGGGGCTAAAGGCAATTTCCTTACCTTTAAGGACAAGCCGTTTAAAGGTTTTTCATTATATACCAAAGGGTATTCCTATTCAACTTAAGATTTTGGGCTTGTTTATAACCAAAAAGTAGACATTGACTTTTTACGGTTATAAAATTGACCTTGACCTATTCAATCATTATGTTCTAATTTTATACAAAATATGAGAATAGGGAAACCCTAAGAATGGCAGACATTAACCTAAAAAATGCAGTTGTATTTTTTGAATCCTGATTCCGAAACCATGACATGGCGCACTGCCTTTTGAGATCATTATGATTGATAACAATATTACACTGCCAATTTCATGGCCTTCCAGTCGCATAAGAATTTCTGTGAGCGGTATTGTGCAAGGTGTTGGTTTCCGCCCCTTTGTTTTTAAATGTGCAAAGGAGAAAGGTCTTGCAGGTTTTATCAAAAATAAAACCGATGGTGTAATTATAGAGGTGCAGGGCAATGAAGACAACCTGAAAGCCTTCCTGAATTCTATAGTTGCAGACCATCCTCCATTAGCCAGTATAGCGGATATCAAGATGAGCGAGATACCAATTGCAGAAGATACCGATTTTGTAATTAAAGACAGTGCAGCATCCTGCCAAAAAGAACCGCTTGTTCCTCCGGATTTTTCCCTATGTGGTGATTGCCTTAGGGAATTATTTGACCCATCTAACAGGCGATACAGATACCCATTCATCAACTGCACAAACTGCGGCCCTCGTTTTACCATAATCAAGGGGTTGCCCTATGACCGCCCTCTCACGTCCATGGCTTCATTTAAGATGTGTCCTGAATGCATTAAAGAATATAACAACCCTTCAGACCGTCGCTTTCATGCGGAGCCTAATGCCTGTCCGTTATGCGGACCTAAAGTATCTTGGGCTAATCCTGAGGGCATTGTTATTGCAGAAGGGGATGATGCAATCAGGTTGTGCGAGGATGTTATAAAAAGCGGCCGAATAGCGGCAGTCAAAGGCATAGGCGGGTTTCATCTTATGACAGATGCAGCAAATGATGATGCGGTGTGCTTTTTGAGAAACAGAAAAAACAGATTGGAAAAACCTTTTGCTGTAATTTTCCCGTTTGATAAAGACCATATTCTTTCATATGTCAAGGCCGAGACATTTCTTAATCAGGACGAAAAGAAGACAATACTGTGCGGTGAACGTCCCATAGTTATTTTAAAAATGAGGCAAGGCTCAAGGCTGTCACGATTTATTTCGCCTGGACTTGGTACAATCGGCGTATTTCTTCCCTATTCCCCTCTGCACTATATTCTGCTGGAAGATTTAAAAATACCTTTGATTGCGACAAGCGCAAACTTCAGCGACAGCCCGATTATAAAGGACAACCAAGAGGCGGTATATAAACTTAACGGAATAGTGGATGGTTTTCTTCTGCATAACAGAGATATTGGCAGAAGGTGCGATGATTCTGTTGTAGTTGTCTCTCAAGGGAAAACAATATTTCTCAGGAGCTCCAGGGGCTATACGCCGCATGTATTTAAACTTCCCTATAAGCTGAATGAGCCTGCGTTGGCAGTAGGCGGAAATCAAAAGGTTACCGTAGCGCTTGGTTGGAAAGACAAAGCGGTAATGAGCCAGCACCTGGGCGATTTGGCTACAGAAGAGGGATTTCAAGCCTTTGAACATACAATTCAGGATTTAACAGATTTTTATAATATAAAGCCCTTGAGAATTGTCTGCGATATGCATCCGGGCTATATTTCCACAAAATGGGCGCTTTCACAAAGCAATGTAAAACATATCTCTGTTCAACATCATCATGCGCACATTGCGGCATGTATGCTGGATAATAATCTGACAGAAAAGGTTCTGGGTGTTTCGTGGGATGGCTCAGGATATGGTTCAGACGGCACAATGTGGGGAGGGGAGTTTTTAATTGCTGATTATAAAGGTTTTGAGAGATTTTGCACATTCAGGAAATTCAGGCTTGTGGGCGGAGAGCAGGCGGTGAAAGAGCCGAGGAGGATCTTTCTTTCTATTCTCTACGAAATGTATGAAGAGGGTATATTAAAACAATGGCCAGAGGTCAGGGGTCAGGGGTCAGAAAGAATTGCACAGTATAAATTGCACATTGCACATTTAAAAGACATTTTTACAGAAACGGAACTGACATTGTTTCTGCAAATGCTGCAAAAAGGTTTCCATGCGCCTTTTACCACATCAGCAGGCAGGATATTTGACGCTGTCAGTTCTCTCCTTGGCATCTGCCACAAGACAACCTATGAAGGTCAGGGCGCAATGATGCTGGAGGAGAGGGCAGAGGGGCGAACTGGCACAGCATATTCTGTAATAGCAGAAAATGTAGTTGCCGATTCATCGGTGCCTTTAAATGCGCCCATAAACTTGTCCCCAAGTGTTTTAATTGGGGATGGGCAACTACCCTATATATTCAATTGGGAGCCGATGCTTAAAGCCATGATTGAAGACCTGTCTACCGGTGTTGACTCAAGGGTAATTTCGCAAAATTTTCACGAAACCCTTGCTCAATTGATTTTGTCTGTGGCAAAAATGGCGAAGGTTAAAAGGGGGTTAAATGCCGTGTGCTTGTCCGGCGGGGTTTTTCAAAATAAGGTTTTAATAGAGAGGACGGTAAATCTTCTGCAAGAGAACGGTTTTAATGCCTATACCCACAATGCCCTGCCGCCGAATGATGGCGGGATAAGCCTGGGGCAATTGATTGTTGGAGGTAGTGATTGATAGAAAATTACATAATTATAGGCTACACGATCCAACCTTCGGTTGGGCGCCCCATGGGCGTATTTAAAGGCGCTGATAAATCAGCAAACTGCTATTTATACCTGACCTTGAAATATATTATTATCGCAGTAAGGATGAATGATATGCAGTTGGCTAAAATCACAGGCAAATCCTGAATAATAAACCCATAAACTGTCCATAAGACTATGCCAATGGCCAGCATTACAAACATGAACAAAGAAATATCCCTTGTTTCCCTCATCTTCCATGTTTTAACAACCTGCGGAACAAAGGATAGGGTTGTCAAAGTGGCTGCTGTTAAACCGAGCAGGGTGGTAATTTCCATTGTTATACCTGCCTTTGAAAAGTAGTTGTAGGTACTGGTTTTATGTCCGCGTTATTCTGATATGAATGCAACCTAAAGCTTGCGCAGCCCAAACAATGTGGATAAACATATCAACTTTAAGGAAGAGTTTCAATTACATTCAGTTTCCCAAAAATCAAAGTCTATTTTTGGGATATTTTTCGGATTGACAATCTGTTAAACTTTAAGCTATCTTCTTCATCGAGCGGTGGTATTTACATCAGCAGCCGACCATAAAGGTCGGCGTTACTTTTTAAATCATCATAAAAACGGAGTTTTATTTGAAAAAGTTAATCCTCGTATCAAATGACGACGGCATTCACTCTGAAGGTATAAAGGCCCTGGCAAGGGCACTCCGAAGGGTGGGTGAAGTCTATGTTGTTGCGCCTGACAGGGAAAGGAGCGCTGCAAGCCATTCTCTGACTCTCCACAGGCCTTTGAGGGTGGAGCAGCATGGTTCAAATGCATATGCTGTTGACGGAACGCCTACGGATTGCATAAATATTGCAGTGAACGGCATACTTAAAAAAAAGCCTGATTTGGTAGTGTCAGGTATAAACAAGGGAGGCAATCTTGGCGATGATGTTACATATTCCGGCACTGTATCTGCCGCCATGGAAGGAACCCTCCTCGGCATTCCTTCAGTTGCCATGTCCCTTGTGTCCAGAGATAATTTTGATTTTAAAATGGCTGCGCGGTTTGCGGCAAGGCTTACGAGATTTATATTAAAAAAGGGGCTTCCCAAAGATACTCTTTTGAATGTCAATGTGCCTGCAGGCGATGTAAAGGGTTACAGGATAACAAAGCAGGGAAAGAGATTTTATGGCGACTCTGTGGTGGAGAAGATTGATCCAAGGGGAAAGAAATATTATTGGATAGGCGGGGATATATTGAGGTGGGAAGGCGGCAAAGGCACTGATTTTGAAGCTGTTGCCAATAAATTTATATCAATCACACCAGTTCATCTTGACATGACAAATTATGCCTCGTTTAAGGAATTGCATAATTGGAAAATATAAAGGCAGGCAAATGGTAATGGGCAAGAGGCTATAGGTAAAAAAGAAATCAAACATCAAACATAAGCTGTCAGCCATCAGCTATCAGCAGTCAGGAAAAATGTTTTTTAGCTGCAAGCTGAACGCTGATAGCTAAAAATTCAATTTTGCTGATTTTTACATTGTTGCTTGTAGCCCATCGCCTATAGCCTATATTTTATGCCGCCATTAAAATTAAAAGGAAGAGATAATTTTGTCAGGTCCCGCCAGAGAATGGTTGAGACTCAGCTTATCCCAAGAAATATAAAGGATAATAGGGTTATTGAGGCAATGCTTACCATACCGAGGCATTTGTTTGTTCCCGAAGAAGCACTATGGAGCCAGGCATACAGCGACTTTCCTCTGCCCATTGGTGAGAAACAAACCATATCGCAGCCGTATATTGTTGCATTAATGACAGAGACCCTTGAGTTAAAGAAGACAGAAAAAGTTCTTGAAATAGGCACTGGCTCAGGTTATCAAACCGCTATACTTTCGATGCTTGCAGACAAGGTTTATTCCATAGAAAGGATAGGGCTTTTGGCGGCAAGGGCAAGGAAGGTATTGGATTCTATAAGCTGCTCCAATGTAGTGATAAAGATTGCAGATGGCACACTCGGCTGGCCTGAAGAAGCGCCATTTGATGCCATACTGACAACTGCAGCGGCGCCTGATATACCGCAGTGTTATATTGAACAGCTTAAAGTAGGCGGAAGGCTGGTGATACCTGTGGGAGGAGAATATTCGCAGGTTCTTATGAAGGTTGTTAAGACAAGGGGAGGGGTAATCAAACAGGAGATGGGTGGCTGTAGATTTGTAAAACTTATAGGGAGGTATGGATGGAAGGCGGATTTTAATAACAATGGGGGATGAATAGATGGAGACAATTTTTCAATTAGTTCTGCATATGAGTAAAACAGTTTCGGCAATTGTCGGCGCAACAGGCTATGCCGGCATTGCTTTTTTAATGGCATTGGAGAGCACTATGGTTCCCTTGCCGAGCGAGTTGGTCATGCCTTTTGCCGGTTTTTTGGCTGCCGAGGCCAGGCTTAATATATGGCTTGTAATATTTTTCAGCGGCGTGGGAAGCCTTACAGGCTCACTCGTATCTTACTACATAGGTAAGTTTGGCGGCATCCCGCTTGTCAGGAAACTGGGTAAATATGTCCTGCTGGATGAAGAAGACTTAGAGACCAGTGAGCGGTGGTTTGCAAGATACGGCGAGAGAACGATATTTATCTGCAGGTTTGTTCCTGTTGTGCGGCACCTGATTTCTATCCCGGCAGGTATAGCCGGCATGGATATTAAGAGATTCTGTCTATATACTGCTGTTGGGGCAACCATCTGGAATGCAATACTTGCCTGCATCGGTTATCTCCTGCGTGAAAACTGGGAGATTTTACACCATTATATGAGGCCGGTAAGCATTGTTGTTTTCCTGCTTTTAAGCATTGCGCTCGCCATATTTTTTTACAAGCATGTTGCGAAGAAACTATTGGGTAAAAGTGAAGATGCAAGGGGCAAGGGGTAAGAGGCACGAGGCATGGGGCAAGAGGCAAGATTTTTTCTTGCTTCTAACTTCTTACTTCTTATTTTTTGTAATGACCGGCTGCAGCGTATCCTACGGTATTTATCATACAGTGGAAAGGGGACAGACTCTCTGGAGGATATCAAAGACATACGATGTTGATATTCAGGATGTGGCTGAATTTAACGATATTACTGATACAACGCAGATAAAGGCGGGGCAGAAGATATTTATTCCCGGAGTTTCACGCGTTCTTAACGTTGAGCCGTATAAACCAACAGACTCAAGACCAGAGACCAAAGACTTAAGACCAAAATCTGCAACCCATCAACCTTCCTCGCAGGAAAAACCAAAAGAAGAATATGAAGGCAAGATAGTTTTAGAAAAGTGGAGATTTTCGTGGCCTGTGAAAGGGATTGTAATCTCTCCATTTGGCGTAAGAAATGGACAAAAACATGACGGCATAGATATATCCGCCAAGGAAGGCAGCCCTGTATTTGCTGCCGATGAAGGCGAGGTGATATACAGCGATGACGGTATAAGGGGGTATGGAAATATAGTGATGTTAAAGCACAAACAAGGTTTTATCACCGTGTATGCCCATAACAAAGAAAACCTTGTTAAGGTTGGAGAGGCGGTAAAGAAAGGGGCTATTATTGCTAAACTGGGAGATACCGGAAATACCTCTAGTCCACATCTGCACTTTGAAATAAGAAAAGACAGAAGACCCAGAAACCCTCTTTTCTTCTTGCCTTAGAGAGGTGTTTGTAGTATAAAAAAAGCTTGCATAATCTTTTTTTCTCAACTTCGTACACTAGGCGGTGTTATGGCGATAAGAAAGGATGATGGCAGGGGTGGAGGAGAGTTTGGTATAGGTGATAGGGAACAAAGGGTTTTTCAAGACAGGGATGCAGTAAAGACATATTTTGATGATATTAAGAAGTACCCTCTGCTTTCACGAGATGAAGAAAGACAACTAGCCCGAAAAATAGTCAAGGGTGACGAGGCTGCTAAAAGGAGGATGGTAGAGGCAAATTTAAGGCTTGTAATAAATATTGCAAAAAAATATATAAACAGGGGCTTACCTTTTCAAGACCTTATAGAAGAGGGAAATATAGGCTTAATAAGGGCGGCGGAAAAATTCAAGCTGAACAAGGGGTGCAAGTTTTCAACCTATGCAACTTATTGGATAAGGCAGGCGGTTGAAAGGGCAATCATAAACCAGTCAAATGTGGTAAGGCTTCCAATCCATATAACATCTGATATTTACAGAATGATTAAGGTAACAACGGATCTGACAAAGAAGCTGAACAGGGCACCTTCAACGATAGAGATTTCGGCAGGCATGGGAGTGTCAGGAAGATATGTAAAAAAGCTTTCTCTCATGACAAGAAAAAATATATCTCTTGAGGCAAATATTGGAGAAGATTCTGAGCAGTCGCTTCTGGACATTATAGAGGATGACAAATTTCAGCTTCCTATAGAGATGATGGAGGAGGAAACCCGTTTTCAACAGATAAAAGGCCTGCTGGGAATGCTGGACAAAAAAGAACAAGCAATTATAGCCATGCGGTTTGGCCTTAATCAAGACGAGCCTGAGACATTAGAAACTATAGGTGAAAGATTCGGAGTAACAAGGGAAAGAATAAGACAGATAGAAGCAAAGGCGATGGAAAAGATAAGAAAGATTCTTAAGAGACAAAATATGGCATTGACGGATATATAATAAAAGTTCAAATCTCAAAACGGAAACCTCATATCTTCAAGAAGTGATAGTTTTGATTTTTAAGTGTATGGTTTTGCGTTTGACATTTGAGTTTTGAGTTCAATACCCAAAAATAGACATTGATTTTTTACGGTCAATAGATTTGAATTGTATTTTCTCAAGGGAGGAAGACCATGACGGAAGCACTCAAAAAAATCATCAGAGATGTCCCTGACTTTCCCAAGAAAGGGATACTTTTTAAGGATATAACAACATTATTAAAGGATGCGGCCTCTTTTCAGAAAACAGTGGATTTAATGAGCCATCGTTATGTGGGAAAACATATTGATGTAGTGGTGGGGATTGAGGCAAGAGGGTTCATTGTGGGAGCGGCGTTGGCATATAAGCTTGGCGCAGGGGTAATACTTGTCAGGAAACCAGGCAAGCTTCCGCATAAAACCCACAAGGCATCTTATAAATTAGAATATGGCGAAGATGCGCTTGAGATACATCAGGATGCAATAACTCCCGGGCAGAAGGTATTGATAGCGGATGATGTATTGGCAACAGGCGGAACAGTTTCCGCAGTTATAAACTTGATAGAGAAGATGGGAGGCCAGATAGTAGAATGTGCATTCCTGTCGGAGATTGAGGCGCTTGGCGGCAGGAGCAAGATTAAAAACCACCCTGTTTTTTCTTTGATAAAGTTCTAGACTTCTCAAGCAGTCAGCTTTCAGCGGTCAGCTATGAGATTAAAGTATTTTGCTGATAGCTGAATGCTGATTGCTGATACCTACTAATATGTCCCTTCCCATCCGTGCTAAACTAACCATCTGGTATACAGTTCTTGTTGCTGTTAGTCTTATCACATTTGGCACAATTTTATATGTTACCCTTTCAAAGAGCCTTACAACCTCAATTGATAACAGATTGTTACCCTTTGCCAGCATGGTATCCAAGGCAGTATTTAAACCTGACACAGTATTACTGCCTCAAAATTTTGATATCTTCCTTGAGCATTTTTTTGGGATAAAGACATCAGGAAATTTTATTCAATTGTCGGACAAGTCAGGCAAGATAGTATTTACATCCTCAACCCTTGGGAAAAATCATATCCCTCTGTCAGGTCAGGCATATCATCACGCAATTGCCGGCAATATTACCTATGAGACCATAGAAAACATAGGCCAATACCCAGCCAGGGTTATTACATTTCCATTGATGGATAAGCATACTGTAGTAGGGATTCTCCAGATTGGCGCACCATTGCAGGAGGCAGCTACCGTAATAAATACCCTCTTTTATGTTCTTGCTGCGGTGATTCCATTTGCGGTTATACTGGGGGGTTTTACAGGTTGGTTTTTCTCGAAAAAGGTGCTGGGCCAGGTAGATGATATTACCAGCATGGCAAAGAAGATAGAGGCAGGGAATCTGAACGAAAGGCTTAAGGTTTCCGGACCGAAGGATGAACTTGGAAGGTTGGCAGAAACATTTAATGATATGATTGCCAGACTGGAGCTTTCATTTAAGCAGATGAAACAGTTTACAGCAGATGCATCTCATGAATTGAAGACCCCCCTGACTGTTTTAAAGGGTGAGATGGAGATTGCCCTTAAGACAGAAAAAACGGTGGAAGGTTTGAGAGAAGCAATTACAAGCAGTCTTGAAGAGGTAAATAAGATGAGTGCAATTGTGAGAAGCCTCCTTGATCTTGCAAGGATTGACAGCAGGATTAAACTGCCCAAGGATAAGGTCAGCCTGAACGAGATTTTAGAGAAGAGATTTAATCAAACGATGCCGCTGGCAAGATATAAAGGTGTTGATATGAAGATAATAAAAAATGAGGGGGTTGTTGTAGTCGGGGATATGTTGAGAATCGGGCAGCTCATCTTTAATCTCATAGATAATGCGATTAAATATACGGTAAAGGATGGCAAGATAGAAATTTCACTGGAACAAGAGGGCGATTGGGCTATAATTACTGTACTGGATACAGGGATTGGCATTGCAGAGGAAGACATCCCATATATCTTTGACCGTTTTTACAGAGTAGATAAGGCCAGGACAAGGGTTGAAGGCGGGGTAGGACTTGGTTTAAGCATTTGCAAAGAGATTGTTGATGCCCAGGACGGAAGAATAGAAGTTGAAAGCGCAGTCGGCAAAGGAAGCATATTCAGGGTATATTTACCTGTTGCAAATAAGACCAATGAATTGCTGGGTGAATTGGGTTTTATATAATTGCAGATAAGGAGGAGCGCCATGAAAATAGGAATACTTACCGGCGGCGGCGATTGCCCTGGGCTTAATGCAGTTATCAGGGCGGTGGTAAGAAAGGCTGCTCATTATAAATATGATGTGCTTGGTATAAAAGATGGATGGATGGGATTGATTGAAGCCAATGTCATTCCATTGGATATAAAAAGTGTAACAGGAATACTTTCAAGAGGCGGAACAATTCTGGGGACATCAAGGACAAATCCTTTTAAATCTCCTGACACAGCAGAGAAGGTTGTAAACAATATAAAGAAACTTGGATTGGATGTTGTAATATGTGTGGGCGGTGATGATACACTTGGTGTTGCTGCAAAATTATTAAAGCAAGGTATAAAGACTATTGGCATTCCAAAGACAATTGACAACGACCTCTATGGCACAGATTTTACTTTTGGTTTTGACACAGCAGTAAGTATTGTAACAGAGGCCCTTGACAGGCTGCATACAACAACCGAAGCGCATCATAGGACAATGGTTGTAGAGGTGATGGGGAGGCATGCCGGCTGGATTGCCACTTACGGCGGTCTGGCAGGCGGCGCTGATATGATACTTATACCGGAGACGCCGTTTGAAGTAGAGGGTATTTGCAAGATGGTTACAAAAAGGGCTAAGGAGGGGAGGGGGTTCAGCATCATAGTTGTGGCGGAGGGCGCGGTTCCAAAGGGGATTGAGGGATATATAACAAAGGATGTAAAAAAGGATGCATTCGGTCATGTAATGCTTGGAGGCATAGGAGAATTTCTTGCAAAAGAGATTGAAAAAAAGACAGGTGTGGAAACCCGGCATGTCGTGCTTGGGCATCTCCAGAGAGGCGGAAGCCCAACAGCGTATGACAGGATACTGGCATGCAGATACGGCGTAAGGGCTGTGGATTTGATAAATGAAGGAAAATTTGGCAGAATGGTAGCGCTTCAGGGAAATAAGATTGTAGACATTCCGCTTGCAGAAGGTGTTAAGCAGACAAAGACAGTGGATATGGAGATATATAAGGTGGCAGAGGTGTTCTTTGGGTAGTTCACGCTGAAAAATACCCATCTGTTTTGTCATGACTGCGGATTTGCGTCCTCACATACATAAAAGAGTATGCTGCGGTGCAAATCCTTGTCCTTCCTAGCATCTGGGATATTTTTGAGCGTGAACTGCGTATAAAGTGCTTTAAAGTAAATATGACTTTTTTGGTTAAAGAGGCTTAGGTTCATCTTTGACCATAAATATCTTTCACTCGTAATTCGTAAATCTTCCATATGGAGGTTTCAGTTGGACAACTTAATAAGCACCCATCATTTTATTGTGATGTCGGTTTTTTTATCTCTCGTTTTAATTGGTAATATCCCCATCGGCTTTTATAGAAAAAGATTTCCAAAGTTCTCAAGGCCATGGGCGCGGTGTATATACATTCCTATACTTGCAAATATTGTCTTGAGGAGATTTTTTGGTCTTGGCTACGGTGTTATTCCTTTTACGATTCTGTTTGTCATTGCAGGCCAATTTATAGGTTCAAGAGTTAAAAGAGGTGATTTAGATAGCAACAGTAAAATACCCCCTATCTCCAACTGAGGAACAGTGCAAAATATGCAAAAAGGCTGCCAGCGCTTGGCGCCTGCCTCGGCGCAACTTTTGCTTTTACCCTCCCTGTTTCCAGATTTTTCTCGCTTCTCACTTTTTGCTTCTTATTTCTTGCTCATATCTTCTTGTCTCTTACTTCTGCTTTCAGCCTGCGCAAAAAGGCCTTCCGAAGAAGATAAACTAAAGGCCATAGTCAACAAGGCTGCGGAGTCAGCACAGGATAAGGACATTGACGAGATACGGAGGCACATCTCAAAATCATACAAAGACCAGGAAGGGAATGACTATGACGGTGTTAGAAGAATTCTTGCGTATCACTTTATCAGGGCGGAGACTGTTTCTATATTTGTGAGAAGCGTGGATGCGGAGATAAAGGGCGACACAGCCCTTGTAAGGGCAAATGTTATTCTTGTCAGAGGCAAAGAGGTTAAGAGTATCAGCGATATAATCCCTGAATCTGCCGCAGGATACAGGTTTGAGATGATATTCAAGAAAGAAGGCAGAGACTGGAAGACTGTGAGCGGGACATGGCAGGATGTGGGGGCGGCAGGGTTGTTATGAAAATGTTGATAAAATTCAACAATTGTGATAAAAAAATAAAATGCGTATAACACATGAAGACAAGGCTCGCGAAAGTAGGGCGGCTGGCGTTATAGAAGCCAAGAAAGCAGGGGCAACACTAACCGGTGTGGAGATTCAGTCTGATAAATATAAACACGGGCTGCCTGATGACCTTCCTGCATGGTATCGGCCATTGCCGTTTTGTTATCAGTCTACCGGTGTTGAAACGCGATTTACAAACGGATTAGACCCGGAGCCGAGGTCGCGCAATGTATTTTCATTCCATAAGCCTGAGACACTTCTGGAATGGCTTACCGAAGATGTCCCGGCAGAGGCATTGCAAGCTGCAGAGAGATTTTCCATTTACAGCAAGCCTTTCACTTTTTACAAAAGACTTCAAAAATTGCCGCCTTTGATAGAAGAGGGGCTCTGGTCAGCGCAGATTAAGGCAATCAAGAATCTAGAAAAATCGCTTTCTGAAAACCGCCCCCGCGCCCTTATCCAGATGGCAACAGGCAGCGGAAAGACATTCACTGCCGTTACATTCATTTACCGCCTCCTTAAATTTGCAAAGGCAAGGAGGGTCTTGTTCCTTGTTGACAGAAAGACGCTCGGCGCCCAGACACTTAAAGAATTTCAGCAATATGATTCGCCTTACAGCCCTTTTAAGTTTACAGAGGAATTCATTGTCCAGCATCTTCAGTCAGGCAGCATTGATAAGACAGCCCGTGTCTGCATATCCACAATCCAGAGGCTCTACTCAATCCTTAAAGGCGAAGAAATAGACCCTGCTCTTGAAGAAGAATCATTGTTTGACCATTCTGCTCTTTATAAGGAGCCTCCGCCTGTTGAGTATAATCCCATCATCCCGCCTGAGACCTTTGATGTAATAGTCACAGACGAATGCCACCGCTCAATTTATAACTTATGGCGTCAGGTGCTTGATTATTTTGATTCATCCATAATCGGCCTTACTGCCACGCCCAACAAGCAGACATTCGGATTTTTTAATCAGAACCTTGTCATGGAATATCCGCATGAGCAGGCAGTAGCGGACGGCGTTAATGTGAACTACGATGTCTATCGCATAAGGACAAGAATTACACAGGCTGGCTCAAAGGTTGACGCAGGCTATTTCATTGACAAGCGTGACAGGGAGACGAGGGCAGTCAGGTGGGAGAGACTTGATGAGGAACTTGAATATAATGCCAATCAGCTTGATACAGATGTAGTTGCAATAGACCAGATAAGGACAGTCATCAAGTCATTCAGGGATAATCTTTTTAAAGAGATTTTTCCCGGACGCAAGGATGTGCCGAAGACACTTGTCTTTGCAAAGGATGATTCACACGCAGAAGACATCATGAAGATTATCCGTGAGGAGTTTGCAAAGGGAAATGAGTTCTGCCAGAAGATTACCTATAAGACAACTGGTGTCAGTCCTGAGCAGCTTATCCGCGATTTCAGGACAAATTATTTCCCCCGCATTGCTGTTACAGTAGATATGATCTCAACAGGCACGGACATAAAGCCGCTTGAGATTGTCTTTTTCATGAGGAATATAAAGTCCCGCTCCTTTTTTGAGCAGATGAAGGGAAGGGGCGTTCGCGTTATAAATCCAAATGACCTTCAATCAGTCACGCCTGATGCAAAGGCAAAGACACACTTTATTATTGTTGACGCAGTGGGCGTATGCGAGCAGGACAAGACAGACTCAAGGCCTATGGAAAAGAGACCCTCCATTTCCCTTGAAAAACTCCTTCAGGCAGTTGCGTTGGGAAATACAGAGCCGGATGTCATCTCCTCAATAGCAGGCCGCCTTTCAAGGATTGAAAAAAGGCTCAGCCGCGAAGAAAAGGAAGAGATTAAGAAGATTAACAATGGACAGGGCATTAAGGATTTGATGGCAACGCTTGTTCAGTCCATTGACCCTGACCGGCATATTGAAAGCGCAAAGACCGATTTCGGAAATGATTCGCCTTCAGAGGAACAGATAAAACAGGCTTCAAACAAGATAATAAAAGAATGGAATGTTTGGTAGGATAAAATACATGCCTTCTCCAACTTATCAGTCAATTTTGGCGGTCAATTTTGACTGAAAGTCTTTCCTGATTGTTTCTCATATTCCATAACATAGCGATATTCCCAACCTTTTAAAGTTGGTATGCGAATTGCTTTATGATAAGATTGCATCATGTCCGAGAATAAAATCATATTTACCATTTGCTGTAAGAATTGCCACCTTTGGGGCTCCTGCGAAACCAAGTGGTATCGTGGCGAACGAGGTGAGGAGCAGGCTTGCTGTCCAATCTGCAAACAATTTTTCCAGTGTAATCCCAATTTCCCTCGATCCGATGCCCCGGATTTCTCTATCAAATTGATAGAAGTCATTAACGATAGTGTTTCCCAAAGACAGTTTGTTACAGCCCATCATTTTGCATTATTCCTACCCATAAAAGATTTTTCTACCTTAAAGGATTTGAAGGATAAATATATTGATACCTTTGGCAGCAATAAAGACCAACAAATCCTAAATGAAGGCTTACTGCTTTTTCAGAACCTTCTCAATCATGTAGAAAACAAGGCCGCTGTTTTAGTGAACCTTGCATACTTTGAAGAATACTTGAATCCAGACGATGCTGACCAATTAATCCTTAAGGCATTAGAAGGACATCCGCCGTTGGAGTATATTATAAAGTTCTACAGATGGTTGAGGGAGAAACAGAAAAGGTCAGATTACCTTGAAAGGCTTTCAATAATCTCCCAAAAGGCTAATAATGAGGTCTTACAAAAATTTTGTAAAAAATCCAAGGAGATAAATCTTTCATCTCGGAACAACGATAGTATCCTCGTCATTAATAAACTTGAAAATCTTATATCTGAATTTAGGGATGACATAGATGTCGTGGAGATAGGGAAATGGATAAATCGTGTTCTTAATAGTGCAAGTGATGGGTTAGAAAACTTAGGCAACAGCTATTCCAAATCTTCACAGGGTGAAGAAGCGATTAGGTACTATAAGGAGGCACTCAAGGGATTTCGTATTTTCATAGAGGTAAGACCAGATGAAGCAACCAATTTTGCAAGTATGGTTATTATCCTCGGTAAAATTCTTGATGAACTTAAGGAGTTGAAAATAAATGGAGATAAGAGAAAAGAAGTAATAGAACAGGTTCGGACTTATTCAGGACAGGCAATTGAATTGATGCCACAGTTACACAAGGAGAAACGTTATTTTGCTTGCCGCAAATATGGTTTCATGTTCGAGATATTAGGGAAACTAAACAAAGGTGATGCTGGAATAAGTTATTTTCAGAAGGGAGTTGAGTGGTTTAATAAAGCGGCTGAAAGGTTTAAACCACCAAACGACCCTATAGCAGAAATGAGACTTTTACAGACAGATGCAATAGCAAAGGGGAACTGTCTGAGAAAATTACAACGGTATGATGAGGCTATAAAAGGATATGAGACTATCCTTGCTAAGTATCCTGATTGGTATGAGGGATATTTAGAGAAGGGTAATACTTTAATGGAAATGGGTGTAGAGAACTACGAAGAGGCAGAGAAATGGCATAAGAAATGTATTGAGTTAAAACCTCTTGATATTCCAGCCTATGACTCGTTGAGTATCTTATATGAAAAATGGGGTAAATATCGTGAGTCTATCCTTACCTTGGTTAAAGGAATAAGACTACCCAGAATTAAAAATAATATAAAATCATTGGACTGGTATTACTTCAAACTTGCAAGACTTTGGGAGGATAGCGGTAATGATAAGGTTGCAGCCAATCTGTTCAAATATATCATCTCAAATAGGCAACCAGACCATGCTGAAGCTCATTACAGGTTAGCAGTTTTGTATATGAAGAGTTTTGATTGGGAGAGTGCTATTGAGGTATTTCAAAAGAAGATATCCATAGCAGGCAACAGACCCTTCTCAGACTACTGCTACATTGGTGATTGTAATAAAAACATGGGCGAAAGGGAGCAGGCTTTAGAATTTTACAACAAGGCGGAATCTATTGCTCCCCAAGGAATCCCTGTTCTCCAGAGGCTTGCAAAGTTTTATGAAGAACAAGACACGATAGATAAAGCAATAGAGTATGTAACAAAGATTATATCGGTTGCAGACCCAAATGAGGTAGCGGCTGACCTTATTTGGCGAGGCATTTTGTATAAAACCAAAGGTGAACCGCATCAAGCATATAAGGACTGCTGCGAGGCATTAAAGCTATATCCTCTTTCTGAAAAGGGCAACCGATTATTGAATACCCTTTTAGACCAAATTGATATAGATAAAGTTGAAACACAAATCAATGTTCTTGAGTCATCTTTATCTACTCTTGAAGATACCTCTACATACAAAAATATTGCATCGTCTCTTCTTCAACAATATATACAATCCAGAAACCCAGACTTTGCTACAAAGGCATTATCACTTTTAGATAGCATTTATTCTTCTGATACTGCGGAACACTGGTTTTACAAAGCAAGCATTTTAAAAGAGTTGAAGTATGACATAGGTGGAGCTATGGAGTGCTACTCATGGTTGTTGACTACACGGTTACTTTCAGAAAATCAAAGGCTTAAAACCATTGCGTCCCTTATTAAATGGCATTTTGAAGCCAAACAGGAATATCAAATCAGGGAATTGATTCAACAATTAGAAAAGGTAAAACCCTTAGATAGCTTTTACGAATCCGATACATGGATACCACATGAATTGATAGAGGCTTACGATGTTATTACCCAATTCCTCTTAAAAGAGGGCAATTACAGGGATGCATTACGATATGCAGAGATTCTCGAAAAGATAGACCCTTACGATAAGGTTTATCTAACATGGAGGGGAAGGGCTCTGATAGGACTAAAAAGATTGGTTGAGGCAGATAAGGTTTTTGACCATGTGATTTCAATAAATCAAGATGACACTTATGCATACTTTTACAAGGGCGAAGTTATGTGGAAGCAGGGAAGGTTAGGCGAAGCAAAGCCCTATTATAAGGAGGCGCTTAAATTATCCAAAGTTTCAAATGACAAAAAGGGGATATTATCCAACCTCAACCGCCTAATTAAAATCTATACAATTGAGGATAACCATCCTGAGGTTATAGAAACGGCTACAGAATTCCTTAATATTGAAGATGATATAATTATTCGGATACCAAGGGCTATAAGTCTTATAGCGCTAAACCAAAAGGAAAAAGGTCTTGAAGACTTTAAATATATCTTTGAAAAAGACCCCTCAGATGATATTGCGGCAAGGAAACTAATTTCCTCTCTTGGGTTTACAAAAGGTTACAATCACCCTGACAAAATAAAGCCCCTTTTTAATCTCGTTGAACCTGAAAACCCAGTATTCATTTCTAATATCCTTCGCCAACTTACTAACCTAAGCATATTTACTAAATTGTTTTTGATTAAAGAGATTTTTGAAAAATACTCTCACAACTCATACATCCGTTCATCGGCAGCCCATTATTTAATGAAATACGCAATTTTCCACTATTTCTTCAATAGAGACTATCTTAAGCAAGAAATCGAAAGAACAATCCGCCTGTTCAAGTCTTTAAATGATGATATGCTTTTTAAGGAGTTGCTGGTAGATTATTGGGGTTCAGAAAAAAACGCTTATCTGGAATTCTATGCAGATATGTTTGAAAAAGATTTTACCAAAATTGATCAGATGATTGCTGAATTGCACCTTGAAAATCTTGAGGTAGAAAAAACTCAAAGTGTGGTGACAGAAATTGAGAATTTAGAGGGAAAGATTAATAAACCAGAAAGTCATGAAGTTAATCTGTATAACCCGGAAATTACCAATCCTGTTCTTTTGACCGTGCTTAAATATATGGAGAAGACTTTTAAAGAATTTATCTCTATCTCACTCGATAAAGGGTATTGGGATGATGTCAAATCCCTGGTTGAAAAATTAGATATGGATGCCCCAAGACTGCTTGATGATTGCGTTAATTATACTCTCCTGCAAATCAATACACTGGCTAAACTCGGCAAAGAAGACCTTAAAAGTAGTGTAGCGCCATATCATAAAATTAAAAATAATCTCGGCAATTTTGTTGATGCTATGAAGGATGAAATCAAAATAGAACTGGATGAAGATGATCAAAAAGAGATAAGACGACTACAGAAATTAGTACAAGCCTTCATAGAGACATGCCGTTTCCCAAAGTTTGAAAATGTGTCTCCATTTGAGATTGGCAAAAAACTTTCAGATGTATATAAACATATAGGAATACCTGTTCAATTTTTCCTTGAGGATATTGACGACGATGACCTGATATATGCAGACCCCTTAAGATTTCAGGATTGTATTGAGAACCTGATATTTAACGCTCACGATGCTATCAGGGAAAAGGGAGATGTTGTAGATAATAAGGGTGATTATATCCATCTGAAATTTTTTAAACATAACGGAAAATTCGGCATCTCTTGCAAGGACACAGGGATAGGAATGTCTTTAGATGTAAAAACTGCTTTTGAGAGGGGTGAAACCAAAAGTCTTGGTGCAAAGTGTATTCTTAGATTTGTGAAAAATCACAAAGGAGAAATGTTTGTGGACAGTGAACAGGGACAGGGAACTAAAATAAAAATCCTTTTAGATATACAGGAGGAAAAATTATGAGTAACAAGATTAGTTATAAGGTGCTTATCGCAGACGATGATAAAAACTCTCTCAAGCTATATACAGAATGGGTAAAAATGTTTGTTAAGGAATTTAAGTTGAACGACTATTTTAATAGTGATATTAAACCAGCATTAGATGGAGATGACGCCCTTAAACTTATAAAGGCGGATGAGGACATCAATGTCATCATAAGCGATGTTTTTATGAACCCAAATTGTAGCAATGGATATGCCCCTGACCCTAATAAACCAAATGAACCCTTTGGTGGTATTTATCTGGCACTGGAGATTAAAAAGCTTATGCAACGCTCTAAAAAAAAGAGGGAAATCTGCTGCCTCCTCGTTTCTGATAAACCTGCTGCGGCAAAACACTTTCAACAATGGATTCCTGAAGATTGGGAATCAGAAGGATTTATTAAATTTGTTGACAAGTTTCCCAGGGAAAATTTGAAAGAGGAATTATTAGGTAAAACCTATTCAGCATTTGTTGAAATTGCAAAGATTTCAAAAATTATCCCAAACCTCGCATCTCCTAAAATTATCACTATTAGTCCTAAAATGAGAGATGCCTTGACTCTCGCAAAAGACGTTAGCGATACTACATCCACAGTATTACTATTGGGCGAAAGTGGAACTGGAAAGGAATTGGTAGCAAGGTTTATACATAGTAATAGCCCACGAAAAGATAAACCTTTTGTTGCTATTAATTGTGCTGCTATTCCAGAAAACTTACTTGAATCTGAACTCTTTGGTTATGAGAAGGGTGCGTTTACAGGCGCAATTAAAGAGACACAGGGAAAGTTTGATCTTGCTGATAACGGAACAATATTTTTGGATGAGGTGGGGGAGATGAGTCCTGCCCTTCAGGTAAAATTATTGAGGGTTCTGCAGGAAAGGGAGGTTGAAAGGCTCGGTGGGATTAAGACCATTAAGGTTGATGTGAGGGTTATTGCAGCTACCAACAAGGATTTAGAAAAAGCTGTTGAAGAAAAGACCTTCCGTGAAGACCTCTATTACAGACTGAAAGTTGTCCCAATCAAACTGCCCCCGCTCAGAGAAAAAAAAGAAGATATACCTCTCCTGATTAATTATTTTGTGGAGAAGCACAATGAAAAATCAAGTCGCTCCTTAAATATTAGCGATGATACCAAACATCGGATGATGTCTCATAACTGGAAAGGTAATGTGAGGGAACTTGAAAATTTGATTGAAGGTGCAGTCGCTGTTTCCAAAAAGCAGGATGGCAATAAATGGATAGTTGATGACATACAAAAACAGCCTCAGCCCCAGCAAAGGGACGATTCAGGGTTTGTGATAGATATACTCAATGCAGGAATGAATGCTAATGATGCTGTAAAAAAGTTTCAAAAGGAATTAGCAGAAGCTGCATTGAAAAAGGCAAATGGCGTTGTAAAAAAAGCACAACAATTGCTCAATTTATCCGCGAGCACATTTGAGCGTTGGAAGAAAGGATAAGTTCTATTGCTCAAATAAGCTAACAGAATACCCCCCCCGCTATAGTTTATTTAAACCTTCATTTTTGATTTTTGACCGACAGTTCTGACTGACAACCCTCTTTCGCAGTATCCCCCTCCACATAACTCCTTGATTATCCTTGATTTTCAATAATTGGCATAGCATTTGCTAATAAGTATGGGTAAGGCGGCAAGAAAGGAGGTGAAACCAATGGCTATCAGGGAAAGAACGACTCAAGACACAAATGTTGTTGATCGCATCGTCGGTGGGCATCATCACAAGACCCATATTTGCGACACGGGGAGGGACATTCACGTTGAAAGATTGGGACGGACTCCCGAAGAATCTCGTGAACGAGCGTGGGATTCCTACGGTAAAGCCAGAGATGGATCTTCTGGCGGTTCTGGCGGGAAGTAGCGGGAGTAAGTAGGTAATAGGGTGGATTGGAGGGGCCGGGCCTGTGGTAAATCAAACAAATGCCGCTAGTTGCCCAGACAGGACTGGCTCCTCCATCAACCAACATGATGCAAAGGGGTTATAAATGAATAGAAACTCAATTTCCATTGAAAATAATCAAACAAGATTTAAACCACCGACTCTAAATGGTAAGGGTTTCAGGCTAGTCCCTTTAAATCGGGATAACTTAAGTCTGCTTCACAAGTGGGAGTCTGACCCATCATCCCTTTATCTCTACACACTCCGCAAGGATATCCTTTCAAGAGAAGAATATATTGAAGTAATGACATCTCGGCTTAAAGGATATTACCATGTGTTTTTTGTAATCCTAAATCAAAAAGACAAACCTGTTGGTTTTATCTACACATACGATGCCAATCTTATAGATGGCTTTACCTTTGCCACTACATTCCTTGAACCTGAAAGCAGGCGGTTGGGGCTTGGAGCAAAAGCAGGGCTGTTATTCTATGACTACCTTTTCTCATATTATCCTCTACGAAAAATCTATTGCGATGTCTTTGAATATAATAGAGAGAGTTTCTCCGCTCTTAAACATGCTGGTTTTGAGATAGAGGGGGAATTTAGAGAGCATCGTTTCTTTCAGGGAAAATATCACATGATGTATCGGCTCGCGCTATATCGTGGAAGATTTTATAAGAAATTTGGCTCTATGGTTCAAAGAGTTGTTTTGAATAATATTCCTTAAAATAGACATTCTCCTTTTCAATATAAGAGGTTGTGGTGATGATAACCTTAGTATCAAAAAAAGAGGGTGCAATTATCTATCAGAAAAAGATAATCAAGTGAAAATCCATGGGAAAAAGCAAGGTACAAAGGGGCAAATATGGGAAGCAAGATATTAAACAAACCTGATTGTCCAATAAAGCATGGGGGCAAAGAACCAATTGGAGTGGCGTTTTTTTGCAATACAGGTTATTGCTCTATTCTTCCGGATTGCCCAAAAAGAAAATTGTTTGAGGAATTAGATATGCCATTTTGGGACACTACTACTCAACAATCTATTTTGATGCAAAGTGTTAACCACTTCAAATAAGCATTAAACATAGGTATGCCGGTACAAGATAATAAAAGAGGCGGTCAAGCCATTACATAATCCTGAACTCAGGAAAAAGATTATTGAACTGCACAAGACCCTTGAGCAGACCATTGACATTATCAGCAAGGATGAAGTTGTTGCAGCAGGGTTTGACGCAGACGCATTGGAGAAGGCGCGAAAGACAGTTACATCCTTTGAGCAGTTCATAAAAGAGCATAAGGATGAGATTACTGCCATTCAAATCCTTTACAGCAAGCCGTATAAGGCGCGTCTCCGATTTGAAGATATAAAAGCGCTTTCGGATGTGATAGAGAAACCTCCTTATCTATGGCGCGTTGACAGGCTCTGGGATGCGTATGCAGCATTAGAAAGGTCAAAGGTGCGGGGCGCAAGCGGCCAGAGGATTCTCACAGACCTTGTTTCATTGATACGATTTGCAATCCGTCATGATGAGCTTGAGCCGTTCAGCGAGCATGTGCATGAAAGGTTTGATAAGTGGATTATTCGGCAGGAATCGGCAGGAAAGAAATTTGCCCCTGAGCAGATTCGCTGGCTTGAGATGATACGAGACCATATTGTCGCCAATCTGAGCATAGAAAAGGATGATTTCAATTATGTGCCTTTTGCGCAGGAAGGCGGCATCGGAAAGGCATATCAATTATTCGGCGAGCAGTTGTGGCCGTTGCTTGATGAGATGAACGAGGCGCTGGCAGCATAAAAAAATTATTGAATGAGCCTCTTGCAAAAGCCGTCATTCCCGTGTAAACGGGAATCCAAATGATTTTAGATTATGCGCTTGACAAACTCATAATTTACTGCCAAAATAATTTGTAGGAATATTAATATTAGTAGGAGGAATTATGCAAGCAGTAAAAGTATTGCCAAAAGGACAGATAACCCTGCCTAAAGAAATGAGAAAAAGCCTCGGCATAAAAGAAGGGGACACGCTTGTCATCGAAAAATCAGAGGGGGACATCATTATAAAAAAGGGGAAAACCATTCATGATTATATCGGATTTCTCGCCAAACCCCCGGTCCCTATAGAGGAAGTAATAGAGAAGGCAACAGAGGAGGCTGCGAAAGAACGTGCATAGGGCAAGCGTAGATACCAATGTTCTGCTTAGGCTTCTTATTAAAGACGATGACATCAAGAGAAAAGCCTGTGAGAGACTTCTGGAGAAGGCTAAGCGAAAAGAAATTCACCTATACATCCTCCCGATAGTAATCATGGAAATAGTATGGGTGCTGGAGAAATATTACAAACTTGACAGGAAAACAGTCAGGGAACTTGCAGAGGCGGTCATAAACACGCCTGAACTTCATATTGAGATGGAAGATGTTTTCAGGAAGGCGCTGCGATTATATGAAGAAAAGAACGTGAAATTCGCAGACGCAGTAATTGGATACTGGGGTTTGGAAAATGACATTTCCATAGTCTATACCTACGATGAAAGAGACTTTAAGAATATCAAAGAGATTGAAGTCAGAAAACCCTGATGGTTTTTATTTCTATTCACAACATAATTCGAATATCTGAATTAATTTAAGAGGTTTGCGATGTTTTGGAATTACAGAGTCATAGAACATGATAGATTTTTTGCCATCCACGAGGTTTACTACAATGACAAAGGTGACATAACAGCCATATCTGAAGACCCAATGCACCCGCAAGGTGAGAATCTGAAAGAATTAAAAGGCGACATGGAGTATTTTCTGCAAGCCTTCAACAGGCCTGTGCTCAAGAAAGATAAAATAAAGTTTGCACCGATGGATGGAGTTGAAGATAAATTTGCGAAACGCAGGGGACGAAAACTCTGATATGAGGGCAAAACCTGCAGAGCAGAGGGAAGATGATGGATGAGTTAAATGAGGTGCTGGCAGCGTGATTTTTTATATTTACAAAGGTATTAGAAAATAATAAGATTTGTACCAATATGGATGCAACAAACATAGAAAAGCTAATTACAATGCCCAAGAAAGTCTTAAAAGCGCCTCCAAAAGATTTTAAGCAAGACAATCAACATTTGCGCAAAGACTTTACATTGCAATCAACTGAAGGGGACTTGCAATTTAGCGCATTTATCAGACGCCATATTGATTTTCAAGAAAATTTCTCTATAGGACTGGATTTTCATCCGGCTGGCGAAAAGGAAATCCCTTTAATTCGTTGTAATGGTAACCACGGTGAGGTAGTAGAAAATCTTTTAAAACCCAATCCCCATTTAGACTATCATATACATATTCTCAAGACTGAAGATATAGAACAAGAAATCCGTAAACTTTCGCTTGAGGGTATTACCAAAGAATATGATTCCCTTGAAAAAGCTCTGCAATATTTTATTAAAAGAGTAAATATCCAAAATGCAAATGATTATTTTGATTTAAATCCAATGTTGTTTAATAACTTATGAAAGAAATTTTAGATTTATTACAACAGCAGTCAAATCAAAAGATAGGGCTTAGAGAGAAAAGGCCTAATATCTGGCAGGTCATTATCCCTTTTTACCATGAAGACGGCGATATGGTAGAGGTTTTCATTACACCGGTTGGCAGCCTTTATCGTATCTGCGATTATGGGTTAACTCTTATGCGGTTATCCTATTCCTATGAATTGGATACGCCGAATAAAGAGAGGATTTTTAACACAATTATATCTTCTTATAACATTCAAAATGAAAAAGGAAATTTGTATATAGATATAGAGACAGACCACTTATATCCCGCGTTAATGCAATTTATAGGCACAGTCTTAAAAGTCAGCAATATGAGACTGTATAAACGCGAAGTCATTCAGAGTCTCTTTTTTGAAATGCTTGATGAATTTATTCAAACTCAATTAGTTAAATATCAACCGCAAAAAGATTATTATCCTTTACCCAATATGCCAGAATATAAAGTAGATTATTGTTTTAACCACCGCAAGGTGCCGATTTATCTGTTTGGGGTAAACGGCGCTGCCACTGCCCGATTAACAGTTATTTCCTGTCAAAAATTTATCATTGAAAAGATTAAGTTTAGAAGCATGTCGGTTTTAGAAAGTTTAGACTGTTTAGGTAAAAAGGACCAGTCGCGTCTTATGTCTGTGGCGGATAAGGTATTCCCTGAATTTAACGAGTTTGAAAAAACAGGCGACGAATATATAGCGCGGGAATTAGACCTTTTAAGCTGAATAAATCAACAGACCTTTCCTAAATGAGCAGTCGCAATCATCCCTTAAATTCAACCGATACCACCAAAATGGAAAACATCATGAGCGGTTTAATGGAAAATAATGATGAATTGCCGGAGGGGTGGGAATGGAAGATGATGGATGAATTGAATGAGGTGTTGGCAGCGTGAAGAAGACAACAAATAATAATTTATCTGACTCTTGGACAATATCACCTTTGTCCAAAGTGATTATTGCACTTGAATCTGGTAGCCGTCCAAAAGGAGGCGTCAAACATATAACAGATGGCATTCCGAGTTTGGGTGCTGAGCATCTAGATAAAAATGGCACTTTTGATCTTACAAATATTCGGTATGTACCTGAAGACTTTGCAATAAGAATGACTCGTGGAAGCATTAGGAAAGGCGATATTTTAGTTGTAAAAGACGGTGCAACTACAGGGAAAACATCTTTAGTAAGAGAATCCTTTCCATATAAAAGAGCTGTAATAAATGAACATGTATTTTTATGTCGTTGCAATGAAGATGTTATACCAGATTATATTTTTTATTATCTCTTTTCATCGAATGGGAACCAGTCCATATTAAAAGATTTTAGAGGTGCAGCGCAAGGCGGAATAAGCCAAAGGTTTGCAGATTTAGTAATGGTGCCATTAGCGCCTATTGATGAACAAAAACTCATCGTCTCTGAAATTGAAAAACAGTTTTCCCGTCTTGATGAGGCGGTGGCGGCGCTCAAGAGAGTGCGGGCGAGTTTAAAACGCTACAAAGCCTCTGTGCTCAAGGCTGCTGTTGAAGGGAAGTTAACAGAGGAATGGAGAAAACGTAGGGGCGAGGTCGCCTCGCCCTTTTTTGAAACAAATAAATTACGAAAGGGCGGGGAAACCCCGCCCCTACAAAAACAGGGGGCAGAATTGCCGGAAGGGTGGGTATGTGCAAAATTAGATGAGGTTGCAGAAATAAATCCAAAATTACCTAAAAATATTCCTGATAATGTTGAGGTCTCTTTCCTACCAATGAAATTAGTTCAGGAGGAAACAGGCGTGATTGATTTGTCTATTACGAAGAAATTTGGGGAAGTAAAAAGAGGATATACTTCTTTCATTAACAATGACATCATTTTTGCTAAAATTACACCCTGTATGGAAAACGGGAAAATTGCTATAGTGGAAAATCTAAAAAATGGCTTGGGCTTTGGTTCAACAGAGTTTCACGTTATTAGATTACATGAACTTAAATCAAATAAATATTTATTTTATTTCTTATTGCAAAGAGACATAAGAAAGCAAGCACAAAGAAATATGACAGGGACTGCCGGACAATTGAGAGTGCCCGCTAAATTTATGCAAGAAATCTCGGTGTCCCTCCCTCCAATTTCAGAGCAATTAAAGATTGTAGAAGAAATTGAAAGCCGTCTATCTGTTGCAGAAGAAATAGAGGAAACAATTGATATTAACCTCACACGCGCTGAACGCCTGCGCCAGGCGATTTTGAAAAAGGCGTTTTCGGGAAGGCTTATATGAAAAAACCAGGCAGGCATATTTTAACGATTTTTATTCTGTGCTTGCTGAGTAGCTTCACGCATTTTCTTTTGAAGCTTTTTGGTGAATTTAGGGTATTTTACGCGAACGCCCTCTATAGCACAGGAAGATACGACGTTTAGCTCAATCAGGTATTTGCGAAGTTCAGGGTCTCTGAGATAGGGATTTGTCTCTATAAGAGGCTTCTTTTTCATGATTAATTCTATCATAATTTGCAGGAGATATGACATACAACCCAGAAATTCATCACCGCCGGACGATACGGTTAAGGGATTATGATTATTCACAGGCAGGGGCATATTTCTTAACGATATGCATACAGGATAGAGAATGTCTCTTTGGAAATGTGGTAAACGGGGAAATGCAATTGCATGAGGCGGGTAAGGCGATTCAGAAATGGTGGGATGAGACAGCGATAAAATTCAAAAATATTGAATTGGATGAATCTGTGGTAATGCCGAATCATTTTCATGGTGTCATTTTTATTGTAGGGGCAGACCTGAGTGTCTGCCCTGATATAAACAACGACGATAAAAATAAGGGCGAACACACAGGTTCGCCCCTACATAAAATCGTTCAATGGTTTAAAACAATGACCACCAATGAATACATTCGCGGAATTAAATTATTTGATTGGCCTCCATTCAACGGTAAATTATGGCAACGGAATTATTACGAACATATAATCAGAAATGACGCCGAGATGAGTAAAATCAGGGAATATATTTTAAACAATCCCTTACAATGGGATAGCGACTCTGAAAATCCCAAAAATCAGAAAGGCCTATAACGCTATGACTAACGGGTCTGCACAAGTCGTTCAAAAACTCTGGAACTACTGCAATGTCCTCCGTGATGACGAGTATGTTAAATAGTATTGTTATTATGAACAGATGTAGTAAAATAAAGTATGAAGGAAGCCGGATATGAATGTAGTTAAGAAACTATTGGAAGTAGACAAGAAAAAAAGCATACGCTTGACAGCGCTTCCCTTTAAGGCAGGCAGCAAGGTGGAAGTGATTGTTCTCCCTGTTGAAGAAAAGGATATCTTTGATTCCATGGACGCGGTTGTGAAAAAGAAAAAACTTGCTCTGATGACAATGAAAGAGATTGAAAAAATCGTTCATGAAGTCAGAGGGGTGAAGGCATAGAGATACTTACGATAACCGAATTCCTTAATCGTTTCTCATAAAGATATGGCAAACGGGTCTGCACAAATCGTTCAAAAACTCTGGAATTACTGCAATGTCCTCCGCGATGATGGAATGAGTTATGGGGACTATGTTGAGCAGCTCACATATCTCCTTTTCCTCAAGATGGCTGATGAACGTTCAAAGCCTCCTTATAATCAGAAAAGCCCTATCACCTCAGGCTACGACTGGCAGAGCCTTCTTAAAAAAGACGGCGATGAGCTTTTTGACCATTACCGGCATGTCCTTGAAAAGCTCGGTCAGGGGAAAAGGCTTTTAGGATTAATTTTCGGAAAGGCACAGAACAAGTTTCAGGACCCTGCTAAACTCCGCCGTCTTATTGTTGATTTGATTGACAAGGAAGACTGGTCTTCCATGAGCGCGGATGTTAAGGGCGACGCTTATGAGGGGCTGCTTGAAAAGAACGCACAGGATACAAAGACAGGCGCAGGGCAGTATTTCACTCCGCGGCCTTTGATACAGGCGATGGTTGATGTCATGGCTCCAAAACCGATGGAGATGATATGCGACCCTGCATGTGGAACAGGAGGTTTTTTGCTTGCTGCCCATGATTACATACCAAGGCATTACAAACTCACAAAAGACCAGAAACGTTTCTTAGATGAAAAGGCATTAAGGGGATGGGAACTTGTCCAGAACACTGCAAGACTCTGCGCCATGAACATGATGCTTCATGGCATCGGCGGTGATTCAATGCCTATTGCAGTTTCAGACTCGCTTGCAAGCCATCCCGGAGAATACTTTGAAATGGTATTGACCAATCCGCCATTCGGTAAAAAGTCCAGCACCACTATTGTTGCAGAGGATGGAAAGGTTACGAAGGAAAAAGAGACTATTGAGAGGGATGATTTTTGGGCAACGACCTCAAACAAACAGTTGAACTTTGTCCAGCATGTCCGGTCCCTTCTCAAGCAGCATGGAAGGGCTGCAATGGTTATCCCTGACAATGTGCTTTTTGAAGGCGGAGCAGGAGAGACCATCAGACGCAAACTCCTCCATGAATGTGATGTGCATACGCTCTTGAGGCTTCCGACAGGTCTTTTTTATGCTCAGGGAGTGAAGGCGAATGTCATCTTCTTTGACAGAAAGCCTGCCTCTGAAACACCATGGACAAAAAAGCTTTGGATTTATGACCTCAGGACGAATAAGGACTTTACCCTGAAGACTAATCCTTTAAAGAGAAGCGACCTTGATGAGTTTGTCAAATGCTGTAACACTGAAAACAGGCATAACAGAAAACCGACATGGTCGGAGAAAAAACCTGACGGCCGCTGGCGGGTATATGATTATGAGGAATTAATCAACCGCGACAAGGCAAGCCTTGATATCTTCTGGCTTAAGGATGAAAGCCTTGAGGAGTCCGAAAACCTTCCTGAACCTGATGTCATTGCCCGCGAAATAGCAGAAGACCTTGAATCGGCATTGGAACAGTTCAGGCTTATTGCCGATGATTTAGGGGAACCGTAAAATAGCGATTGAAACACTCGCTATTTTACAAACCTGCGATTTGCCTGCCATACTTCGTTATCGGCCAATTTTTACTCCTCACCGTATCGGTGAATATACGGCTCGTTGTAAATAACACACCCCTTTAGTCCCCTCTCGAGAGGGGATTTAGGGGTGTGTTGTCTGGCAGACAACTTGCAGGTTTCCCCAAAAATCAATGTCTATTTTTGGGGAGAAGGATAAGCCAAAATTGACATCCCAACAGCAGCATCCTCAGTAAATAACTTCGTTGCCCCCCACGTGGGTGCGTGGATTGAAACTTTTATGGTATACAGGTTTATCGCCGATGCGATGCTTGGTAAGCTTGCCAAATGGCTCAGGATAATGGGATGTGATGTGGAATATTTTTCAAGTATATCAGATAGAGAGCTGGTAGAAAGGGCACACAGCAGTGGGCGCATTATTCTTACCAGAGATACTTTGCTTATAAGGAGAAGGAAGGCAAAAAATAACCATTTCTTTATTCATAGCGACAGATATAAGGAGCAGGTCAAACAAGTAGTAAAACACTTTTCCATTGACCCGTACGCAAAAATACTGACCAGATGCATTCTGTGCAACGAGCCATTAATCAATATTGATAAAGAGGAGATAAAGGACAAAGCGCCTATCTATGTGTACGAAACTCAGAACACATTTGAAACCTGCCCATCATGTGGCAGGCTTTACTGGCAGGCAACGCACAGGGATAAGATGGTCAGGCAGCTGGAGGCAATGTTGGCTGGCTAGGTTGAAAACGAACCTTTTTGTTTTATAAACACAATCGCCTTCTTCAGCCTTTCAATAGTTTTTTCTCTTCCAAGGTTTTCTATAACCTCAAAGATGCCCGGGCTTACTGTTCCGCCTGTTAAGGCAATTCTTACAGGCTGGGCAATCTTGCCGAGTTTTATGTTTTTTTCATTGATTATACTGTTAAATATATCCTCAATAGCTTTTTGGGTAAAATCTGGCAGATTATCAAGTTTTGAGGTAATGATTTCAAATATCTCAAGCACCTCTGAGGTAAGAAATTTCTGAGCAGCCTTTTCTTCATACACGACATCTTCCTTAAAATAAAATTCAACGGCATCGGCCATCTCCACAAAGGTCTTGCTTCTTTCCTGCACGGTTTTTACAACGTTGGGTAGGGACAATTCATGAATTGTCCCTACGGCATACCCCTTTGCCTCGAGAAACGGCTCAAGCAGCTTTGCCATATCATACGGTTTTGACTCTTTTATATAATGATGATTCAGCCACAGGAGTTTTTCAGGATTAAATACGCCGGATGATTTGCCTACATTTTCAAGAGAGAATTTTTCTGTAAGTTCTTCAATTGTAAATATTTCCTGGTCTCCGTGAGACCAGCCGAGTCTTGCAAGATAATTTACAAGGGCATGTGGCATATAGCCCATTTCCTTATACGCCATAACAGATGTGGCCCCGTGCCTTTTGCTGAGCCTTGTCTTGTCAGAGCCGAGAATCATTGGTAGATGGGCAAATATTGGCAGGGGATAGCCAAATGCCTCGTATAAGAGGATTTGCTTGGGCGTATTATTCAGATGGTCATCGCCTCTTATAACGTGTGTTATCTTCATGGTTGCATCATCAACAACAACACAGAGGTTATAGGTAGGTGTTCCGTCGCTTCTCAGTATTATCAAATCATCTATCTCATTATTATCAAATGCAACATTGCTTTTAATAATATCTTTAACCAGCGTCGTCCCCGGAGATACCTTGAATCTTATTGCAAAAGATTTATCATTTGACCCCTGGCCCCTGGCCCCTGACCCCTGACTTTTACATCTACCGTCATATTTCGGAGGCTTACCCTGTGCAAGGGCGTCTTTGCGCCTCTGCTCCAGCTCTTCAGCGGTGCAATAGCATTTATACGCCTTGCCTGTTTCTAGAAGTTTATATGCATGCTCCCTGTAAAGGTCAAACCTCTTGCTCTGAAAGTAGGGGCCTTCATCATAATCCAATCCAAGCCACTGCATTCCATCAAGGATTGCCTGTGTGGACTCATCAGTTGATCTTGCAACATCGGTATCCTCAATCCTCAAGATGAATTTCCCTTTATGATGCCGTGCAAAGAGCCAGTTAAACAAGGCTGTCCTTGCTCCGCCTATATGTAGATAGCCTGTAGGGCTTGGTGCAAATCGCGTCCGGACTTCCAATGGTTTACCCCTTTCTTAAATTATATGCGTAATCATTATAAGCCATGAGCGTTATTATGGTGCTTATTCTCACCCGCCTGTCAAATAGCCACGGCAATATCTTGAAAATAAATTCGATGCGCTTAATATCAAAGGTCGGCAGATAGGTTAAAAGCCGCAGGGCGAATAATATCCTGTATTTAAATTTAATCGGATTCCTTCTGTTTTGGTCTTTCCAGAAATCTCTTTCCCAGAAATATTTGAGTTTTCTATATATGGATTTAAAAGAATAAACTTCTCTGTATACATGCATAAATCCTTTTTTCAGTTCAGGCG
Source organism: Deltaproteobacteria bacterium (assembly GCA_016214995.1). Taxonomy (GTDB): domain Bacteria; phylum Desulfobacterota; class GWC2-55-46; order UBA9637; family UBA9637; genus JACRNJ01. The sequence continues at coordinate 2,360 of JACRML010000054.1, read as the reverse complement.
GAGTCATATTTTTTGGCTTGAAAACAACCGTCTTAGAATCATATCTTTCCCAGTCCGTGTGCAACAGTCTTGCTTCTTTCTCCATCCTTTTAAAAAGCCCTGTGCCGGGAAATGGCGTAAGTATGCTGATGAGTGCAAAGAGCACATTATTGTTATTGATGAAATCTGCCAGCTTCTGAAATGTTTCTTGTGTATCGTTGTCATGACCGACTATGAAAGAACCTTGCACCAGTATGCCGTGAGAATGTATCTTTTGTATGGCAGAGCTAAAGTCCTGTGTTAGGTTTATCTTTTTATTCATCTGGCGCAGGTTATCTTCGGCTATGGATTCAAAGCCTATGAGGATTCCGCCGCCGCCACTTTCTGTCATAAGTTTTAATATCTCATCATCCTTTGACACATTAATGCTTGCCTGGCATGACCAACCTACCTCGCAGGGAATAAGAGCCTTAAAAAAATCCTTTGCATATTTTCTGTCAGCAACAATATTGTCGTCGGCAAAGAAGATGGCTTTCCTTCTTTCCCTGATGCTATCCCTTTGCGTCTCTTTAATATCGGTTATTACCTGCTCCAGAGAACGATGTCTTATCTTTGTGCCGTCAAATGCATGAACAGAGCAGAATTCGCAGAAGAATGGGCATCCTTTTGTTGTCTGAACAATATGGAGCAGATATTTATTATTTTTAAGCAGACTGCGGTTTGGTATTGAGTATTGTGTAAGGTCAGGATGAAAGCCGCTTTTATAAACCTTCTTGAGTTCGTTATTTTTAAAATCCTGTATCAATTCGTGCCAGACACTTTCCGCCTCGCCGACTACAATACTGTCTGCATATTGGGTAGCCTCTTCAGGGAGCATGGATGTGTGAATGCCGCCAAGCACTACCTTGACGCCGCGTTCACGAAACCTTGATGCAATCTCATACGCCCGCTTCGCAAACATGGTACGCACGCTTATGCCTACCAGGTCAGTGGGCGCCTCGAAATCAATGGGTTCGATATTTTCATCAACCACTTTAACATCTACATCAGGCGGGGTAAGGGCTGCTAATGTGGGAATGGCAAGAAGATAGCCAGAGTATGCCTTGGAGAATATAAATCTGGCGACATACCGGTAATCATAAATATTCTTCTCACGGCCATTTCCCTGGCGGGGGGTGATAAGGGTGAGTTTCATTTCTTCTGCTTCTTTTCTTCCTCTTTCTTTTTTGAACACTCAGGACATGCGTATTTTACATCATGCTTCACTGTCAATCTGTCATAATCTTTGTCAATAACTATCCGTACAACGGTTTCGCTTTCCTTGCCGCAGAAGCTGCATTTTAACATAAAAATCTCCTCATAAATGACTACACTGATTTTAAAATATGATTGCAAAGATTAATAGATTTCTTATCTGTGCCATCGGCTTTTCTAATCTCTGTGTCGTGCAATCTTTTTATAGTCATCTCCTTCTTTTTTATATATTGCTGACGCCTTTACCCCGCCACCCTTCAGGGCATTTTTAACAGCCTCTTTGTCTTGCTCCTGAAATAATATGGAAAGATCACAATAGGCGGCGAGTTTTTTTGGTGTGGGCAGCAGCTTGAAAGATATATCTTTCTCCTTTAATGTTTTTTCTGCTTTCAAGACGTTGTGGGTTGAGCCGAAGGTGGCGATGTATTCCATTTTATGACGCTTTGATATCTAAATGTCCTTTTTTGCAATTTCCAGCACTTTTTCTCTGACAACATCTATTTTGACGAGGCTTGCCTCATGAGACCTTCTCATCTTTAGCTCAACTGAATTTTCTTTTAATGCCTTACTCCCGATAGTAAGCCTTATGGGTATGCCTATCAAATCAGCGTCATTAAATTTTATTCCTGCCCTTTCATCACGGTCGTCCATCAGCACATCAAGCCCTGCATTAATCAGGTTTTTATAAATACTCTCTGCTGCATCCATAGTTGGTTTGTCTTTTACATTGACGGGGATGAGGTGAACATGAAACGGCGCCAGAGGCATGGGCCAGATAATCCCTTTTTCATCGTGGTTCTGTTCTATGCTGGCTGCAGCAGTCCTTCCAATGCCTATGCCGTAGCAGCCCATAATCATAGGTTTTCCCTGCCCTTTTTCATTTAAGAATGTTGCATTCATTGCCTCGCTGTATTTTGTGCCGAGTTTAAATACATGGCCGACCTCTATGCCCCTGAATATTTTTAATACGCCATTACATCTTGGGCATAAATCTCCATCTGCAACTATCCTTAAATCAGCATAACTGTCTATGGTAAAATCTCTGTCAATATTCACATTGATAAAATGGGCATCTGCCTCATTTGCGCCGGTTATACCATTTACAATAGTCTGAACGCTGTAGTCTG
>JACRML010000053.1 GCA_016214995.1 Deltaproteobacteria bacterium | reverse complement strand
TGTCTTTTTATTTCTCTTCAACTGTCTTGACCTCATTGGCGCCCGACTCTTTTAGAGTTTTTGTAACATCGTTAATTTCAGCCTCACTCACATAAAGGAGGAGCCCAAAACTGTCTATCGAAACCTCAGGGTCGTAAATCTTCTTTTTATAAGACGGTAACTTAGAGAAAAGCATGAAGCCCAGCATGGTGAAAAATACCCCAATAAGTATTGTTGTTTCATAAGATATAATCAATGTAGGTGTAACGGCAAAGATAGCCCTGCCCCCCCTCGGAAGGATATATAGCGCTGCAGTGCCAAGTGCAAGGAGCGTACCAAAAAAGAATCCGGTAACACCGCCAAAAAAAGTAAAATACCTTACATAATTCTTCCTCTCACCAAGGACATGCTCTATCTCATGACCCAGCGGTATTGGAGAAAATATCGTAACATCGCCAAAACCAGACTTTTTCAGTTTATCTGCGGCAGCCAGCATATCATCAACATATGTAAATAACCCCAAAACGGCTTTACCCATAATTTTCTAATGACCTTCCTTTTTCATTGGAATGCCTATATCCTCTTTAACTTCATAGATGGAAACACTTGGCCAAAGCTTTATGAACAACAAAAATAACATTACAAAAAATGAAAAAGAACCTATTGTCATGGATATCTCTGTCAAACTTGGCGAATAATCATGCCACATATATGGCAGAAACTTTCTTGGCAGCGAGGTTGTAATTATAAGATATCTTTCTATCCACATCCCAACATTAATGCCGAGAGAGACAATCAAAGAAATTATTATAGAAACCCTTATCTTTCTGAATATGAGAAGGAGGGGCATGAGTGTATTTGTGAATATCATGAGCCAGAACATATATGAATATGGTGGAGTAAACATACGGTATTTAAGGGCTTCATTTTCAAAAGAGGTGTCGGCATACCATCCTGTAAATACTTCAAGGATATTGATATATGACCATAACAGAGACATTACCAGAAGCAGCATGCCAAGCTTATCAAAGTGATTAGTAGTTATATATTTCTCAATCTTGAGGGTCTTTCTGAGAATTACCATCAGCGTTACTATACCAGCGGAACCTGAATAAATCGCACCTACAACAAAATAAGGCGCAAAGATAGTCTTATTGAGCCCCGGCACCTTTGAGAGGGCAAAATCCCACGACACAATGCTATGGACAGAGACTGCAAGCGGTATGATTAAGACAGCAAAGAATGTATATGCCTTATTTAGCCAGTGCCATTCGGCATCGGTACCACGCCAGCCAAGCGACAGGGCGCCGTATAATTCTTTTCTCCATCCCGTAACTCTGTCTCTTACAGCAGCCAGATCTGGTATGGAACCAAAATAGAGGAATATCATGCTTGCCGTCATATAGGTGCTTATAGCAAACACATCAAACATAAGCGGAGACTGGAAATTTAACCAAATCTGCCTCTGGTTTGGATAAGGCATTGTCCAGTAGAAATTCCATGGCCTGCCCATGTGCACAAATACAAATACGGCTGCCGTAAGAACTGAGAAGAATGTCATAGCCTCAGCGCTCCGGTAGATAGACCTCCTCCACGGGGTCTGCGTTATGAATAGTATTGCAGACAGAAGCGTGCCTGAATGGCTTATGCCTATCCAGAAAATAAAGTTTGTCAGATATATACCCCAGAATACAGGTGTCTGAAGGCCGGTTACGCCTTGCCCTGTATAAATCTGATATGCCCACGGCAGCCACCATAAGAAAACAACACCCGCCATGCTTAAGAAGAGGGCAATATAGTATCCCGTACCGGACTTTGTCATCGTCCTTACAACATCTTCATTGACCTCTCTGTAAGAGATGTCACTCTTCATGTGTTGCTGATGAGCCATCTTTCATTACCCTCTTTAGATAGATTACAGACGGATCTGCATTTAGTTCTTCCAACAGTTTGTATTTTCTCGGACTCCTGGCCAGTTTAAAAACCTTGCTGTCAGGGTCGTTCATGTCCCCAAAGGTCATTGCCCCTGTCGGACATGACTGAACACAGGCAGGCTGAACCTCACCATCCCGTATGGGTCTATTTTCATCTTTTGCTCTGTCTTTCGCTGCCCGAATCCTTTGTATGCAGAATGTGCACTTTTCCATCACGCCCATTTCCCTTACCGTAACATCGGGATTTAATTGCTGGTCAAGAGGCGGTTCAAATGATGTAGCCGAAACTCCATTGCTTTTTGATAAATCTTTTTTCCTATAGGTAAACCAGTTGAATCGGCGCACATCATAGGGACAGTATGTGGCACAGGTAAAGGTCCCAACACAGCGGTTATATACCTGAACATTCAAGCCGTCCTGATTATGATATGTTGCATAAACAGGACATGCGGTTTCGCACGGCGCCTTACCGCAGTGTTGGCACATAATCGGTATAAACTTTACCTTTACATTCGGGTATTCCCCTTCTACATACCTCTCAATCCTTATCCAGTTTAACGTCCTTTTATTGCCGCATTCTTCTTTACCAACGACAGGCACATTATTCTCGGCATTGCAGGCAACAACACATGCCTCGCACCCGTTGCACCTATCAAGGTCTATGACCATGGTCCATTTATGGTCATATTTTTCATAGTAGCCTGGTATACGATATATTCTGAATCTTTCCAGTATCTTATCTAAAAATTTCCCCAATTATCCCTCCGTACCCATCTTAGAGAACTCATCAGGCGTTACGGTTTCAACTATTTTTCTTCCAAATTCCTTGGTGGCGCCTTCCATCTTTACCATGTTTCCCAGATCAGCTCTCCTCGTAATCTTGACGCGTGTAGAGTTTAATGGTATGGCTCCACTTTTGGGGTCTACCTTGAAAGGCAGTATTTCCATGGGGTTTACGCCCCTATCTGCTGCATATCTGCCATATAACCGGTGCCCCTGGCCTATGGGAATACTGACAGTGTCGGGCCTAATTCCGGGATAAAGGTAGGCCGGTATATTTATATTGCCGTAAGGCGACTCTACCGATACCATGTCGCCGTCTTTTATCCCCATACCCTGTGCGGTCTTTGGGTTCATTTCAACCCATACCCCCCATACCACAGAAGTCATTGGGTCTGGCAGCTCTTGTAGCCATGGGAGGTTGGCACCTCTGCCATCAAGATAACCTGAATGCGGATAAAGGCACAGATAAAACGGATAGTTTTTATCATCACCGTCAAATTGAGAAGGTTCTTTTTGCAGATAGACGTTTATTTCTTTAGTTGAGATATGACCAGGTTTCAATGAGGGGGCCTCAGGAAGCCACCATCCACCCTTTGCCAGCAGGTTATCCCAAAACTCG
>JACRML010000013.1 GCA_016214995.1 Deltaproteobacteria bacterium | reverse complement strand
CGAGATACTTTATGACCCTACCAAGATTGCCCAGAATATTCTGGTAGAAAGAGGCGCAGGTGATTATACAAATGATGTTGGCAAGGCAAAGGCCATACTCTCTGAAAGAGGCTCCAAAAACCCTTTGGTAATCAAGGCATCAGGGGTTGTTAAATTTACCGATGTTCAGGTAACCGGAGACGATGCGGCAAACATATTTACTGCTAACCAAAAATCAAACTTTCTGGAAGGCGCAAAGGTTGTATTTGTGCTGAAGTAACTAAAGCTCATCATATGTCTTAGCAACCCCGCCATTTTGTTATGGGGATTGAATGCAACGGTTTAAAATTTATTAAATAGGCAGGACATTCTTGCTTGTCTTGCACAGCATTTTCGCCGAGGCTTAAAAACCTCGGCAATTTGTTAAGCCTCGTCTTGCGGGCGGGTAGTTCACTTTATAAAAATTTCAGAGTAATCAATAACAAATGATGTAATGGTCAACGGAGCAGATTATATGTTTTTCAGACAATTATTGATCTCAATATTAGCCTGTTTTTTTATAAGCAGCACAGCCTTTGCCCAGGAAGGTAAGAAGAATACACCAGTAGATGCTGCCGGAGAGGCAATAATCATTGAAGGCGATATCCCTTCTGCAAAACTGGAGGCAATTGCCAGGGCCAAATGGGATGCAATGGAAAGAGCTGTAGGAGTTGAAGTAAAAGCGCTGACAATTGTTCAGGATGCCGCTTTAATGGATGAAGTAGTAAAAAAGAAGGTTGGCGGCAGTATCCGTGATTTTCAGATAAAGGGCGAAGGGCAGAAAAAGGATATATATTGGGTTAGAATAAGCGCATCTGTTATACCTGCCGGCGCTAAAGAGGCAATCGCCGAGTTGGCGCGAAACACGTCAGTAACTGTTTTTGTGCCTGCTAAATTTCCAGATGGTGATATTGAGGAGTCAAATCCATTGGCTGAAGGCATTATAAATAATCTGGCATCTCAAGGCTATCAGGTTTATGATGTTGCCGGCGGTCAGCATACCTTGACTGCCGCTCAGGTGGAACAGGCCATGAAGTCCAATAATTTTCTGACACTCCGGGGTTTGGTTTATAAATACCTTTCCAATGTCATACTTATCGGAAAGATAGATACTACTGTTACCGGTGAAGCAGGCAAGGACATTGGCGAAGGCATGAAACTGCCATACAATGTTGTTACTGCAAGGCTTACTTACCGCCTTATCGCCGGGAAGGGGAGTGGACCAAGGCAAATAATTGCCAGCGGCTATGAACAGGATAAAGGCGCAGGGGCGACTATAAAAGATGCTGCACACAACGCAGTGGACAATCTCAAGGATAAAGTTTCACAAAAGATACAAGATGCTGTTACTAAACATTTACAGGAAAACAATAAAAAGGTAAAGGTGTTAATAGATAATATCACTGATGTAAACACCAATCTTTCTTTAAAGGAGTTTCTTCAGGGTATAGCATGGACGACTGATGTAAAAGAGGAGGGGCTTGGAGAATTCAGCGTGGAGTATCCTGAAAAAACAGTTTATCTTGCTGCCAGCCTTTCTAAGAAAAAAGGCTTGAAAATTATAAATTTTGATGACTTTAATATAAGAATGCAGTATATAAAGTTTTAAAAATAATCTACAGGCACGGGGTAAGCGCAATAGGATAAGAGAAGGCCAAAGACCATGAGCTCCTTATCAGAATTATGGGTTTTGTGTTTGGATTCTAACCACTGCCACTGGATTACAGACTGTATTTAACCCCAGAAAATGCAGTTGTATTTTCTGGCAAACTAAGGAGATTCCTTATGAAACGTTTTATGTTTACCATGGTATTTTTGTTTTTGACGCTGCCTGTGATTGCACCGGCACAGGTGCCATCGTTGACGGGTACCACGTCTCAGGCATTTATTGCAGGGAGTATTACCGTCAAGGGAGAAGGGGTTGCACCGACAAACAAACCTCTTAATGAGGCACAGAAAAAGATATTAGCGTTCAGGGCTGCCAAGGTTATGGCACTGAGGGAATTGGCTGAGATATTAGAAGGGGTCGCTATTTCTGGTGAGACATTGGTAAAAGATGCGTCAGTTGCATCTGATGTCGTCAGGGCGACTGTGCAAGCTATGGTGAAAGGTGCCAGAGTTGTTCATGAGTCATATGACGAGATACTTTATGACCCTACCAAGATTGCCCAGAATATTCTGGTAGAAAGAGGCGCAGGTGATTATACAAATGATGTTGGCAAGGCAAAGGCCATACTCTCTGAAAGAGGCTCCAAAAACCCTTTGGTAATCAAGGCATCGGGGGTTGTTAAATTTACCGATGTTCAGGTAACCGGAGACGATGCGGCAAACATATTTACTGCTAACCAAAAATCAAACTTTCTGGAAGGCGCAAAGGTTGTATTTGTGCTGAAGTAAAAGCAACTAGTAAGACAGGTAAAGGTAGAGGTGTATGGTAAGAAACTTTTTTATACCTTGCCCTTACCTATATCTGTTTTTCATTATGTCTTTATACGCGATTCTAATTTTCCTTGCCATTTTTACATTCTCTGCATTTGCTGATGGCAATGTGAATGAAGGTAATATTGACCCCACATACTTTGCCAGATGGAATATCCAGGAAGGGAAATATTTTGCAGATGTCGGCAAGTATCTTGAAGCCATTGAGGCGTTTCAGACAACGATAGAGACAACAGATGAACCGCACCTGAAGGCAGAGGCGCACCTCCAGAGGGCATCTGTGCTTTCCGTATTCCTTGATAAGCATGATGAGGCGGCAAAAGAATATGAAACTATTCTCAAAGAATTTCCGCAAGACTCTCTTGCTGACACGGCTCTCTATAGACTCGGTTTTTTGTATTATTCCCAGTCAAAGTTTAAAGAGGCGCTGCCGTATCTTGAATTGTATCTGAAAAATTATCCCGGAGGAAAATTTCGCGGAACAGTCCAGTTTCTTTTGCAGGAGACAAAAGAAAACTTGGGGCTTGTGACAGTGCGGCCATCGCAGCAGCAACCGAAAGAGCAGAGGCAGCAAAAACTCAAGCGACCTTTGCAGCCATTGCAATCTGCGCCTTTTGAGCTTCCAAAGCTCTCTGTCAGGGTTAAGATTTTAGAGAATACGAACAATGTAACCATAATATCGCACGGCGCTATCTCATTATACAATTCTGCCGGCAGTTCTCTTTATCAGGCTGCCGGGCGGGTGAATTTTCAGGTTGTAAGCGGAGTCCTGTATGCAGATGGGAAATCCTTAGGCGTAAGGGATGTTACAGCAAAGGCAAATAGTCCGTTAGGAGCGACAAAGAGCGATAAGTTGTATAGGGGCGATATGAAGATTTTAATAAATAACAACGGCATGGAGCTAATAAATCATGTAAATATAGAAGAATATCTTTATGGCGTTGTGCCCTCCGAGTCTCCTTCAAGTTGGCCAATTGAGGCGTTGAAGGCGCAGGCGATTGCTGCAAGGACATATGTCCTTTACCAGATGGCGTATTCAAAGGAGAGGAAATATGATCTTGTTGATGATGAGAGGAATCAGGTTTATGGAGGTATAAAGGCTGAAAGGGATGCTACAACAAAAGTTGTCAATGCCACCATGGGACAGGTTCTTGTATACGAAGGAAGGCCGATATACGCCATGTTTACGGCAAACTCGGGCTGGCATACGGCGGACCCGCAGGATATATTCGGCGAAGGACTTGCCTATCTTAAGGCATTCCCTGACGAGCACAGCAGGAGAGAGCAGTACGGAGAGTGGACTGTTAAAAAGACGGCTCGTGAAATAGAGAAGGGGATAGAGAAGATTGGCCTCAATATGCCTGGTATTACAGACATAAAACCTCATACAGTTGATAAATCCGGCAGGGTGGTGAAGGTTTATATAACTTATGAGGGAGGCACAAAGACATTCCGCACAAGGACAACTTTAATGAGGGCGGCTGGTTTGGGGGAGATACTTTTTGGGATAGAGAAGGACGGCAATCAATATATTTTCAAAGGCGGCGGGTTTGGGCATGGGGTTGGGCTATCTCAGTGGGGTGCAAAGGATATGGCTGAGACGGGGAGTAAGGCGGAGGATATTTTATCTTTTTATTACCGCGGGGCAAGGCTTAAAAAGATGTGGTGATGAGCAGAATATGAATTTTGATGACTTTAATGTAAAAGTGCGGTATACAGGATTGTAAAATCAGGACAGGCAATAGGCTATAGATGAGAAGTGATACTCAAAGTTTTAAATCTTCAGCCTTTGCCTTTAGCCTATAAAATAAAGGAGGTAGCTGTATGAGAAAAATTTTACTGGTGTTTACTGTTTTTGCTGTATCGTTTTTTATGTATTCGTCTGCTGAGGCCATTGTTCATGTAGAGGGCAGATATTGGTTTACGAGCCTTAATTCAAAAGTAAAGGCAACAGAAACCAGTCTTATAGGCACTGAGATTGATTTGGTAGATACCCTTGGAATGGATAAGTCAAAGAATTTCTGGGAAGCAAAGATTGACCTGAACCTGCTAAGTCATCATCTTAGATACAGCTATATGCCATTATCCTGGAGTGGGCAGAAGACAATAACTCAATCTGTGAACTTTGCCGGCACAACTTACACTGCCAATGCGAGGGTTGATTCAAAACTAGACATAATTTATCAGAGGGTGGGATACAGGTATGACATCATAGACACCCTCGGAAACAAGCTTGGTATTGTCCTTGATGTGAAGATACTGGATATAAAAACAAATCTCAAAACAACAGGTGTTGACAAGCCTTATTCACCAGGCACACTGCCTATTCCAACTATCGGGCTGGGCGCTCAGGTTGGGTTACCGTCTTTATTATCTGTTGGCGGAGAGGTAACTGGCATTGCATATGGTAACAATCAACTGATAGACTGGGAGGTTTTTGTAAATTTCAACCCTGTTCCTTTTACCACTATATCAGGCGGCTATAGGACTTTTGGCCTGAATGTAAAGGATAAGGACAATAAAGTTGATTTTTCATTGGCAGGGCCGTTTTTGATGGTAAATGTAGGATTTTAATATTACCGTGTCCGTGACCATGTTTCGTGTCTGCAGATTTAACCACACACCCGGAAAGCTCTGGTCTTCAGACCAGAGATAAAATCAGATAATTATAAAAGCGCTGCTTTTTAAGACTGGGTGTAATGGTTTACGGTCACGGATAACGGACGTGGACAACGGTATTTTAAAATGTCTATATTCAGATACCTTGGCAGCATAGTCTTATCATTTCTTAATGACCTCTATGAGATAGGGGGCTTTGTAACATCTTCCATAAATTCACTTCTTTTTAATTTCGCCACAGGCAGAAGGGCCATATCCAGCATTATATATAAACAGGTATATTTTACCGGTATTGAGGCCTTTTCCATCATTTCATGGATTGCTGCAATCCTTGGCATTATTATTGTTACGCAGGTCATTAGCATACTTCCATTCTTTGGCGGTGAGAGGCTTATCGGTAAAATACTGGTATGGGTAGTTATAAGGGAGCTTGGTCCTGTTTTTGCAGGTATAATTGTCATAGCCAGAAGCGGGACTGCTATGGCCGCAGAGCTTGGTTCTATGCAGGTGAATAATGAGATTACTGCGCTTGAGGCTATGGGGATAGACCCAAAGAGATATCTTGTTGCGCCAAGAGTAATAGGTACAGCAATCTCTGCTCTTGTCTTAACCTTTTACTTTGAAGTCATAGCAATACTTGGCGGTTATCTGCTGGCCGGTTTTGGTAAACGGATAACCTTTGGTGTTTATGTTGCCAGTGTGCTGGAGACTATGGGATTTATGGATATTATTGCATCGCTTTTGAAGAGTGTAGTGTTTGGTCTTATAATAGGCGCTGTAGCCACACTTCACGGCCTTAGGGTTGGAAAGTCAATAACACAAATTCCACAACAAACCACAAAGGCAGTAATAAGCAGCCTCTTTCTTGTATTTGTAGTGGATGGTATAATAACAGCAATGTTTTTTATGTAGTTTGCCCATTTATGGGCGTATTGAAAAAGGCCGATAAATCGGCAGACTACAATGTTTTGCATCTGTGCGATTTTTGAGCATGAACTATTCAATCAGACAAAGGGTTGCTATCATTGGCCAAACTAATAGAGTTAAAAAGTCTTTATTATAAGACAGAGAACGGTGTTGCCTTATTTGAGGAGGTTGATGCTGAGTTTCATGAAGGCGAAAGAGTTGGTATTATAGGGCTACTTGGTTCCGGCAAGACAGATTTGTTAAGGTTGATTTTGGGGCTTGAAAAGCCTCAAATGGGCAGGATTTACTTATTTGATAAGGATATAGAATCACTTAAGCGCTCAGAGCTTGACAGGCTGAGGCGGGAGATAGGTGTTGTCTTTGAAAATGCTGCAGTTATAAGTAATCTCAAGGTGATTGAAAATGTTATGCTTCCACTCCAATACCATACTAATTTGACTTCGGATAGTATAATGGAGCGGGCATTTTTTTTGCTCAGCCATATGGGATATAAGGGCGACATATGGACTCTTCCAGGCCCTTTGCCGTCTTACACTAAAAAGGTTATTGCTTTGGCTAGGGCAATGGCAATAGACCCTGTTATAATGATATATGACAGGCTCTTGGAAGGGTTGGATAGCCATCAAAGTTTGCAACTGCTTGGGTTCATAGATGAATTTCATAAAAGCAGGAGTGACAGATTAAGCATTATGATAGCCAATGATGAAAGAGATTTAAAAGATGTGAGACTGGACAGAATATTAGGGATAGAAAACAGGAGAATTGTCTAAATGGCAGAACAAAAGGATCCTCGGTTTAAAAATCTGGAAAAAAAGGTGGGCATATTTGTTTCTATTGTCTTTGTGATGTTATTGGCTATCTTCTTTTTAATGGGAAAGGAGCGCGGCATATTCACACAAAAATATACTCTATTTTTTACTGTTGACAGCGGGAGCGGTTTTATTGAAGGAATGCCGGTGAAATTATCAGGATTTAAAATTGGTAAGGTGAAGACTATGTCTTTGATTTCCGATGCGAGAGTAAAGGTGGTTCTTGAGATAAATAAGGAATATCAAAAATGGATAAGACAAGGTTCTGTTGCAAAGATGCTAAAAGAAGGGGTTATAGGAGAGACTATTATAGATATTACGGTAGGCCCTGCTTCTTCCCAACTGATAAAAGACGAAAGCGAGCTTCCCTATGAAAAGGTGATGGGCATAGAAGAGCTTATTGCAAAAGAGGTAAAGCCAGTCCTTCAAGAAGTGAAGGAAACTATCAGCTATATAAATAATCCTGATAGTGACATAAAGAAAGCTATTGCCAATTTCAAAAAACTGTCCGAAGGTTTGTTAAAAACAAAGGACCGCCTGGATGAGGTTTTGAAAGATGCGAAGGGTACCGTTAAGGAAGCAACCTCTATATTTTCTAATCTTGGTGAAAAGGCCTTGCCTGTGGTGGATAAATTTAATAATGTTGCAGAAGATGCAGAAAAGGCATCAAAAAAAATTCCAGATATTATGGACAAGGTTGATAAAGCAATGGACGATGTGAAGCAGTTTTCTGATGTTCTTTCCAAAAAAAGCGGTAATATAAAAGATATGCTGGAAAATGCAGAAGACACATTGAATGATACAAAAGAGATTATAAAAGGGGCAAAGGATACATGGCCAATAAATACGATGGTGCCTCCTAAAGAAGAGATGAAACTTATTCCGTTAGATGGTGCTGGGAAAGGGCAATAATGCAAAAGGAAATGGCGGTTGAATATAATCAGAGAGGGGTTGATGCAGTTGCAGCAGGAAGCTATGACAAGGCATTGATTGAATTTCAGAAGTCTCTTAGATTGAATACGAGCATTGACAATCAGAAGGGGATTGCTGTAAATCTTTTGAATTTGGGAAGGCTTTATCTTCTTATAAACAGGTTTGATGATGCTAAAGTAGTCTTTGATAAAACAATAAGGACAGGCATTGGTCTTAACGACCAAGTTATTCTTTCTGAAGGCTACGCAAGTCTAGGGAGATACTATTACCTAGCCGGCAATAATAAAGATGCCATAGATATTTTGGAAAAGGCCCTGTATATAGACCGCAAGGAAGGTTATAGTGCGATAGGCAGCAGGCTTAATATCATGGGAATGGCGTACATAGGCAGCAACAGACTGGAAGATGCTGAAAAGACATTTAATGACGCCTTGAAGTCAAACAAAGGTTATGGGATGGAAGCAGATACTGCGGATTCGTTCAGGGGTTTAGGGGATGTTTCGGCAAAAAAGGAAGATTATAAAAGGGCCATGGAGTTATATGAAAATGCCCTTGAGATGGACAAGAAAAGCGGTCAAGGTGTTCATATTGCCATTGACTTGTATGCTCTGGGAATAGTAAGCCTCAAGGAAAATGCTGCAGAAAAGGCGCTGGATTTTTTTCTAAGGGCATATGCGGTTAACTTAAGCCGGGGCGATGCCAAGATGGCATTGAAAAATCTTGATAATATAATTGAGATATATACGCGGTCGAAGGATAAGAATAGTGTGGAGATATATTCTTCGGAAAGAGAAAAACTCTTGAACAAAGAAAGGGATTACAAGAAGTGAGGAAGGTCAGGATACTGGTTGTTGATGATGATGAAAGGAATGTAGTTCTTTTAACTTCAAAGCTTCAGGCTGATGGTTATGAAACTGATACGGCCTATGATGGTCTTGAGGCAATTACAAAGGCTGAGAGTTTCAATCCCGACCTTATGCTTCTGGATGTAATGATGCCAAAGATTGACGGCCATGAGGTTTGCAGAAGGCTCAAGGCAAGCGAGAAGACAAAGTATCTTCCCATCATTATGCTTACAGCCAGGGGAGATATAGAGGATAAGATTTTAGGACTGGATGTTGGGGCAGAGGATTATATATCAAAACCATGCAGTCTGGCAGAGCTTTCTGCCAGAGTCAGGTCTCTCTTACATACGAGAATGCTTCAGACAAGGCTGGCAGAGATGGAAAAACTTGCTGCACTTGGCCAGCTTGTTGACGGAATTGCTCATGAGCTTAGAAATCCACTTATGACAATAGGTGGATTGGCAAGACGTATAAAGGAAAAGATAACAGATGAACAAGCGCAAGGCTATATAAACCTTATTACCCAGGAAGTAGAAAGATTGGAAAGAATGGTAGAGAGAGTAGATGAATACAAACAAGCTCAGATTTCTCATCTGAAACAGGAAGATATAAATGAGATTGTAAAGGAGGCTGTGGAGGAGATAAATAATATTGCAAAAGTAAAGGCTATAGATATAAGGCTTTCCCTTATGCAGGCACCTCCGTTATTAATGATTGATAAGGTTAATTTTAAAAAGGTGATACTGAATATCCTGCAAAACTCAATAGATGCCGTGAATAAAGAAGGAGAAATAGAAATCACAACTATGCCTTCCGAGGGTGGTTATATGGAATTAGTGTTCAAGGATACAGGTTGCGGTATAAAGGCGGAAAACCTGAAAAATATCTTTAACCCATTCTATACATCCAAGATGACAGGAGCCGGTCTGGGATTGACCATTGCATACAAGATAATCCAGGACCACAATGGCGATCTCAATGTTGAAAGCAGAGAAGGTAAAGGGTCTATGGTAAGTATAAAGCTTCCTATATAGAAAAGTAAAGACGTAGATATCTTTACAGGCTTGTTTTTATTTGTTGTCCCCATTAACCGTGTGCTGTCTGTCCTAAATAAAAACCCCGGATAGAAATCCTATCTGGGGTTATATTTACCTTTCTTTGGATGAAGTGGAAGTGATTTTTAGCTCACTGTTTAAGAGTTTTTACACAGCTTTTTTGACCTTTTCTTCCACGGCGCCTTCTACCTCAATAGTAACCTTCCTTGGAAGAGCTGCTTTTTCAGCAGGCATCATAATCTCCAGTATGCCATTGCTATAACTTGCGCGGATATTATCTGCCTTTACGCCTTCTGGCAGCGTTAATGTTCTCTCAAATGCGCCGTAGCAGACCTCATTGAGGAGATAATCCTCTCTTTTTATTTCTTCTGACGCCTTTCTCTCCCCTTTGATAGTAAGGGTATTGCCAACTATAGAGATATCTATGTTTTTTGGGTCAATTCCAGGGATCTCACAATGCACTATAAAGTTTCCTTTTTTTACAAAACTCTCTATTGATGGATACCATGACTCGCCCAAAAAACCGCGTGTTAAACCACCCATCGTACCAAATGTTTTCTTGAAAAGCTCATCCATTTCCTCATGCAGAGTTGATAATTCTTTAAATGGACTCCATTTTCTGATTGCCAACATAGTTATCACCTCCTATTTAACTTCCACCTCATCTAATTAACCTTTTGATTATAATATAGACCCCTTTCCTTTTATTGTCAAGCTATAGTGGTGTGGCAATATAAAGTTGGAGGAAAAAATGATATAAATGGATATAATTTTTAATTTGACTGTATCAAATTAAATTTGACAAATAGCGCGCCTTTTTAACCTGATCCGTGTATTGCATTAGGGCCTCCTTTGGTTTTTGTAATCATACCAAAAGAGTTACTTAATTAGTGAGCATGAACAACCCTACGGCCAATACCTTGCGAGGGCAAAATCATAGTCAATGCCGTTAGATGAAATCCCTGTTGCCACTATCTTGCCGTCTGATTGGATGGCAACGGCATAGGCGGCATCAGTACTCGTTCCGATGGCCGTTGTTACCTTGCCGGTTGTGTTGAAGGAGGTATCGAGGGTGCCGTTGGTATCGTAGCGGCTAAGGGCAAAATAATTGTCAGTGCCGCCTGCTGCCACTATCTTGCCGTCTGATTGTATGGCAACGGCATAGGCATAATCATTGCCAGTTCCGATGGCCGTTGTTACCTTGCCGGTTGTGTTGAAGGAGGTATCGAGGGCGCCGTTGGTATCGTAGCGGCTAAGGGCAAAATCGTAGTCAGTGCCGTTCCATGAATACCCTGCTGCCACTATCTTGCCGTCTGATTGTATGGCAACGGCATAGGCCTCATCAAGGCTCGTTCCGATGGCCGTTGTTACCTTGCCGGTTGTGTTGAAGGAGGTATCGAGGGCGCCGTTGGTATCGTAGCGGCTAAGGGCAAAATCGTAGTCAGTGCCG